>CAXGSZ010000304.1:0-4221 GCA_964012455.1 uncultured Alphaproteobacteria bacterium | reverse complement strand
ATCGATGACATGTCGTTGATCTCCCACAGCTCGTCGAATCCGATCATACGGTCGACGACGCCTTCGGACGTACCGCTCTCGCGAATTTCCGCCATTACTTCCTGCATCGTCTTCGCCGCCGCCATAAGTGATTGGACATAGAAGCAGCATGTCTTGAAACCCAATGCCTCAACCTGCTTTGCCGAAAGTCTCGGGACCATCGGGCTCGGACTATGGTTCCAATGCAGTGGGACCTTATCCTTGAATTCTCTGGCCACGGCTTCGATTTCGTCCATCGACTCACGTACTTCGCAGAATAACATATCCGCGCCCGCCTCGACGTAAGCGTTGCAGCGGTCGAGCACATCGTCGAGGCCGTTTACCAGAATCGCGTCACAACGCGCTATAATGACGAAGTCTTTATCCTCGCGCGCGTCTTGTGCGGCCTGCAGCTTCTTGCACATTTCCTCTTTTGGGATCAGCGCCTTTCCGAACATGTGGCCGCAGCGTTTTGGCCAGGTCTGGTCTTCCAGATGGATACCTGCGACGCCCGCGTGTTCGAACTCACGGACCGTCCGGACGACATTGATCGCATTGCCGTACCCGTTGTCGGCGTCGATCACGACCGGAATACCGACCGCGTCCGCGATGTACCGTGCGTTGCGTGTCATTTCCTCAAGCGTGACAAGGCCCACATCCGGATAGCCGCGACAGGCGGCAACGCCGGCTCCGGTAACGACACAAAGTTCGAAGCCAGCCTGTTCTGCCAGGCGTGCGCTGAACGCGTCATGTGCCCCACCACCCATGACGACGCCGTCCCGCGCCAGCAGCTCGCGAAGTTTCCTTGTCTTCCGCATTGCTCATCCTCCTCCATCCCGGTTGGGTCGTTTCGCATACGACCGATGGGGAGAAAGTTAGCGCGCACGGATGCGCCAGCCATCGCGATCCTGTCTATATTCACGAATGTGTGGACGATTCGAGTGTGCGGGCACGCCGTACATTCATGGAGGAAGAGAAGCGATTAACGGTTAATACCATGTGATGGCATCCGCACTAAAGGAGCTGGCTGGAAAGTTGAACGATCTCTTGAAAATGACGACCCTGCCGACCTGCCTGGAGCAATATTCAACTGCTTCAACCATCAGAGGCGTTGATAGAACGCGATATCGGGAGAGATGCGGAAGTTCGCCCGATACATATTGGCAACCGTCCGAAAAGAAATCGTCGACCTATCGAAGCATGTGGTGCAGCTGAGCTTCTTGGTGCGGGAGGCTGGCTGCCACCGCATCCATCGTGGGCGTGGCCATGCATCGCCGACCTGTCTGCAAAGAAGGGATCGGAAAGGGCGCCCCGGTTCAGGCTGGTCATGTATCGCGCCGTCGGCCACATCAGGACGCGGTCGGCCCAGGTCGAAAGAATGTCATCGAATTTGACGCCATCCTTCGGAACCGGTGTCGGCTTTGGCCGGCGGCGATTCAATTCCATCGCGATCCGCAGCATATCACAATAGATATCGGCGCCAATTGTTATAACACGTGTGCGACGGAACTCGCCGGGCAGGAGCATGAGGGTCGGCTTAGGCAACACGATGGAAACGAGCACAGAGCAACATTCAAGCCCCTTCAGACCAAGAACAAACCAAACTTTCTCCGCGGAGGGCGAAATGTCGTAGTGATGCGGTTCAGCCCGGCGTCTCTCATGCCGCGCGACGTAGCGCCTTGCCCGGCCGAGCATCTGTGGCTGCACCATCGTGCCAGACAGCGCGGCCGTTTACGTAGACGGCATCGATTCCGGCGGCGGGTTTAATTGGGTCGTCGAAATCGGCGGTGTCGATAATCGTTGCCGGATCGAAGACCACAAGATCGGCAAAATTGCCTTCCTTGATTTCGCCGCGTCCCGCAAGGCCGAACACCGACGCGGGTTTCCCAGACATCCGATGCACCGCGTCTTCAAGGCTAATCAGGTTGAGGTCTCGGCTGTAGTGTCCGAGGACACGTGGAAACGTGCCCCACAACCGCGGGTGGGGGTGATGGTCGTGCGGCAGCCCGTCGGAGGCGATCATAGAATGTTCGTACTTAATGATCCGCTGCACGTCGGCTTCGTCCATCATGAAATAAATGGCGCCAGCCGGTTGTAATCGGTCGCAGGCTTCGTCGACGCTGCAGCCCCAATCTTCCGCGATCTCATTCAGATCGCGTCCGCCGGCCTCGGGTTCGGGCACGGACCATGTAATGATGACGCGCCGTGCTTCGCCGAGTCGCCATTTTTGTAGAACGGTCGAGCCGGCAACATAAGGATAGACGTCGAGGTCGACCCGCAGGTCCTTGCGGATGCGTTCGATGATCTCGAGCGTTTCCTCACTGCGGCCGAAATTCTCTTTTCCGGTGACCTTGTGATGCGACAGCACGACACCCGTGTCGGATTCGCGGCCGATCCGGAATGCCTCCTCAAGAGATTTGACGATGTCGTTGCCTTCGTTGCGCAAGTGCGTGGTGTAGAGAGCGCCGGCCGGGCCGAGCAGTTCAGCAAGCTTGAGGACCTCGCTTGTCGGTGCCGGTTTCGCGGGTTCGTAGGCGAGCCCGGTCGACATGCCGACCACGCCCGCGTCGAGTGCTTCGGCCAATTGATCCCGCATTTGATTGATCTCATTGTCGGTCGCCGGGCGCTTCAAATTGTCCATTGCGCCGACCCGCAATGTGGTATGACCGCACAGGAGAGCAGCGTTGGTTGCGGCTGGGTTGGCATCGATCGCGTCGAAGAAATCAGACATATGTGGAAACTTGTAGCCGTTGCCAAGAAGATCGAGCGGGGGTGGTGGCCGGTCGCCTGTAAAGCGAAGCGGCGCGAGGCTAACCCCGCAATTGCCAGCGACGACGGTCGTAACACCCTGGCTTGTCTTGTAGCTCATGTCCGGCTTGGAAAGCAGGGCGTGATCGTCGTGCGTGTGCACGTCTATGAAGCCAGGCGCCACCATGCGATTAGCCGCATCGAATTCGACTTCGCCGGAAGCTTCGGAAAGATTGCCGAGCACTGAAATTCTGTCGCCGTGGACTCCGATGTCCGCCGTGAGACGGCTAGCACCGGTTCCGTCGATAACCTCGCCATTCCGGACAATTAAGTCGTACTTCTCGTTCGCCATGCTTCGCGCCCTATGTCAATTTTCTGCATTAACGGAACTCTAATCCCGCGATCGGGGATTGGCCAATCCACTTGCAAGGCCATGTTTGTATCCGTCCGATGATAGGAGCATGGCAGATATGGAATTGACCCCGGCAAAAGTTCAGGCAGATGCTGAAGTGGTTTACGACGTGATCATGAAGGGTGGCATTGCCATTGTGCCGCTCGATGTGGCTTACGCGATTATCGGGCATAAGGAATCTGCGATTCGCAAGATATTTGCGACTAAGAAGCGCAGTCTCGGAAAGCCGAGCGGCATGTTTGCCTGCCTCGACCATTCGCTGGCATTGCACGATCTGGGTGCGCGTGAACGAAAAATTCAGCGTGCTTTGGTCGACGATTACGACTTGCCCTTTTCGGTCGTCGCGCCTTTTGAGCCAGCAAATCCGGGGTTGGCCGGTGTCGATCCTTACGTGATCGAGACGTCTTCAAAGGCGGGCACGCTCGACATGCTGCTCAACGCGGGGAAGTTCCATAACGCGCTCTCGCGGCTCTGTTACGAGCGCGGCAAGCCGGCATTCGGCTCTTCAGCGAATATTTCGCTGACTGGTAGCAAGTTTACGGTCGCGGATGTCGAGCCTGAGTTGAAGGCAGTCGCGGATATCGTGATTGATCACGGAACCTCCAAATACGCCAATCCCGAGGGTGTCTCCAGCAGCATCATCGATTTCAGGGATTTTACGGTTGTTCGGTACGGTTGCTGTTTTGATCAACTGGAACGCATTTTTAAAGAACGTTTTTCGATTGAGCTACGACCAGCGGAACAAACCAGTTAACTATCTTTAAATAAAGCGCTCAAATTTACTTATCGCAATGATCCTCTCACACTGAATTAGTCCTTGTTTTTTGCAAGGAAACGACACAAACCGTACGCGATTGTCACGAAGCTATGCCAGTTAGATGTGCTGATAGGGCAATTTCAGTCTCGTATCGTCGTGCCGCAGCTATGCTGAGAGATTCAGGATGGCAGTTGAATGACAAGCGGGTCGAACGTCTGTGGCGCTGTGAGGGGCTGAAAGTTCCCATGAAAAAACCGAAGAGAAGCCGGTTCTGGCTCAATGACGG
>CAXGSZ010000303.1:0-4232 GCA_964012455.1 uncultured Alphaproteobacteria bacterium | reverse complement strand
CGCCGCAACTTGGAAGTTGCCGATGCTCTACGTCTGTGAGAACAACCGCTATGCTGCCAACACGGCCGCCGCCGCGACCCATGCCCAAGAGGATGTCGCTGCACGCGCGCACGGCTACGATATTCCGGGCGTGATTGTCGATGGAAATGATATATCCGCCGTCTATGATGCAGCGACAACGGCGGTCGCCCAGGCCCGAGCCGGTGAGGGCCCGACGTTGATCGAATGCAAGACCTATCGTTGGGGCCGACACACGGAACGTCCGAGCCAGGCGGAACCACGGGCAGCCGCCGAGGTCGAAGAATGGAAGACCCGCGACCCAATCCCGCGTCTGGTCGAAGCCTTGAAGGCGCAGCAGGGCCAAATCACGGACGAGGAGTGGGAAGAAATGGATCGCGAGATACTCGCCCGCATTTCCTCCGCCGTCGCCTATGCGAAGGCGAGCGCCTTTCCGAAGCCGGAAGCGGCGCTCGACGATGTTTTCAGCAGTGAGGTAGCATAATGTCAAAAATCACTTATGCCGAAGCCGGTACAGCGGCCCTCGCAGAAGAGATGCGGCGCGATCCAACAGTGTTTGAATTTTGCACCGACGCGACGGAGTCGCTGCTCGACGAATTTGGTCCCCTACGTATCCGAACGACGCCGATCACCGAGAACACCTTCACCGGCATGGCAGTCGGCGCGGCCGGGTCTGGATACCGACCGGTCGTGAATTGGCGCCAAGTCACGTTTGGTTTCGTTGCGATGGACCCAATCGTCAACCAGGCCTGCAAGATCCACTATATGTTCGGCGGCCAGCAGAAATTCCCAATCACCTTCCGGGCAGCCGTGGGCGGTGGCACGAAGCTGGCGGCCCAGCATTCGCAAAGCCCCTATTCGATGTTCATGAACCTTGCGGGACTGAAGGTCATCCTGCCGTCCACACCTTACGACATGAAGGGCCTCCTGAAAGCCGCGATCCGCGACGACAATCCGGTGATGTCATTTGAATCAAATCGTCTGATGGGCTTTGAAAGCGAGGTGCCGGATGAGGATTACGTCGTGCCCATCGGCAAGGCCGATATCAAGTGCGAGGGAAGCGACATCACAGTGGTTGGCATCGCCTGGATGGTTCAGGAAGCCTTGGCTGCCGCCGAGACCTTGGACAAGGAGGGCGTCTCCGTAGAAGTGGTCGATCCGCGGACATTGGCGCCAATGGATGGAGAGACGATCCGCGCTTCGGTGCGTAAGACGGGCCGCCTGTTGGTCGCCGACGAGGCAGGACCGACAGCGGGTGCGTCCGCGGAAATAATCTCGCTTGCGACAGAAGACCCGGAGACATTCAAGGCAATGAAAGCGCCTGCCCACCGTGTCTGTGCTTTGGACGCGCCTATCCCCTACAGCCCGGTGCTCGAAGATCATGTCTTCCCAAACCGTGAGCGTATCGCCGAAGGTATTCGCGCCGTGCTGTCCGCTAGATAACGAAAGGAGCAACCAATGCCACACCTCGCGCGAGGAGACGCAAATCTTTACTACGAGGACGATGGTGAAGGGCCTGCAATCCTACTCACACACGGATTTGTCGCCTCGACCGGAATGTGGGACGGTCAGGTTACCGCCTTCAAGGATCACTACCGCCTAATCCGCTGGGACATGCGAGGCCACGGGAGGACGGAATGCGCGGACGATCAAGCGGCATACGGCCAGGATATTACCGTCGCCGACATGACAGCCATCCTTGACCATCTTGACGTCGAGACGGCGGTCATCGCAGGCCACTCCCTCGGCGGTTTCATGTCCATGCGTTTTAATGTCTTCCATCCGGAACGCGTGCGCGGACTCATCTTGCAAGGCTGCGGACCAGGCTATCGCAGTGGCGACTCCCGCGCCAAATGGAACGAACGCGTGGCCGGCCGAGCCAAAACGATTCTGGAGGAAGGCTACAAAGCGCTGAACGGAGCATCCGAAGTGCCCGTGAGCCTCCAACGTTCTAGTGAGGAACTTGCTATGGCGGCGCGCGGTATTCTGGCCCAGGTCGATGCGAAGGTCATCGACAGTCTGCCAAAAATCAAGGTTCCGACCTTGGTCATCATTGGTGCGGGAGACACCTACTACCTGCAGGGCTCCGAATATATGGCGAGCCGCATTCCAGGCGCCGATCACGTCGTCGTACCGGATGCTACGCATGGCGTGAACCTCGACCAGCCGGGAATCGTAAACAAGGCTTATGGCGATTTCTTTGCCAAGCTTTAGCATCAGCTGTTCCGGCTTCGGCCTCATCGGCGACGCAACATCCTGCGGCATCAGTCCGAGAAACAATCCAGGATACGCTTGATCCAGGTTCACGGCCGTCCTGGCTACCCCGAACAATACCAGTGCCGTCCAGCCTGTCACCATCAGCACGGCTGGATCGGTCTAGATGGCGACGAAGTTCATCGGGATCAAAACGCATAAAAGCGATACAGAGCCATGCGAGTACCGCTTCTGGCAAGAAGGTTCGCAGCGCCGCACCGAGCGGCGTTACGGCAATACCTACAAGGATCGTCGTGGCAACAGCGCGCGTTCCCTGCCAGCTAAGCCCACCAAGGAACCGATTTGGCAGAATGGAACCGGCCATAACGGACATGTATCGGCAGTGCGTATTCTATGATCTAATGCGCTAGGCGGCGGGACCGATTATTAAAAAGGTCCAATTATCAGGCACGACACAGGACACACCCATCGGAAAGACGAAATTTTCTAGCATCGTGAGGTGACAGCGACGATGTGGATGAAGGCCTTTTTTGGTCCGTCATGCTGCAGTGCTTCACCCGCGCGGCCGGGACATGCATGCGGGTCGGAACAACAGTCGGCAAGGCGATTAAGCTTCGCTCGCGTTACCGTTACGCTTCGAGAGGAAACCGTTGAGTCTCGACACCTATTACAAGGACCATTAGGTCACCATTGAAGACGAGCGTCTCGATCGCTACGAACAGATGTTCCACTAGAGCCCGGCATTCAAACGCCTGCTGGAGCCGGCCACGCGTTCCGCACGCCCAATATCGGGCACAAGCTCTATGGCTTGGTGCACGCAGGAGATTTTTTCCGTCGACGTGAAGATCATGGCGGCCGCCGATACCACGGGACGCCTCCTGAACTTCGCCCAGAACATTGCGGAATACGCCCGAGAAGTCTGCACCTTTGACGAAGCCCGCATCCAACAAATTATAGACACAGAGCATGCCACCCTTGAAGTCGGCACCTATTTCGCCGTAAACCGGCAGCTCGTCGTGATCGCAACTGTGTGACGGCGCTTGCGCCCCTCGTATTGCCTGTCATACCTATTACCAGCATGGCAATCCGACCAACACGATGACCAAAACAACCCGCACGCTCGCTCCGCATCTGAGAGATCTGGAAGCGGAGAGCATCCATATCTTCCGCGAAGTCGCAGCCGAGACCGAGAACCCGGTCCTGCTCTTTTCCATCGGCAAGGATTCCGTGGTCCTTCTGCACATCGCCATGAAGGCCTTTTTTCCAGCGAAACCACCCTTCCCGCTATTGCATGTCGACACGACCTGGAAATTCAGGGAGATGATCACCTTCCGAGACCGGCTCGTCGAAACGGTGGGCCTTAACCTCATCGTCCATATAAATGAGGACGGAGTTGATCGCAACATCAACCCGATCGAACACGGGTCGGCCATACACACCGACGTAATGAAGACGGAAGCACTCAAGCAAGCCCTCGACACGCACAAATTCGACGCTGCGTTTGGCGGGGCCCGGCGCGATGAAGAAAAATCCCGCGCAAAGGAACGGGTGCTTTCGTTTCGGAACGGACAGCACCAATGGGATCCGCGCAATCAGCGCCCCGAGCTTTGGAGCCTTTTCAATTTCCGCCTCGGCCCGGGAGAGAGTTTCCGGGTGTTTCCGTTGTCTAACTGGACCGAGCGCGATGTCTGGGAATACATCAATGCCGAGGGGATCGAAGTCGTTCCCCTCTATTTCGCTGCGAAACGCCCCGTCGTCGAGCGCGACGGCCTGTTGATCGTGGTGGACGACGACCGCCTCCCGTTACTGCCGGAAGAGAAGCCCGTTCCGCGAAAGGTGCGGTTCCGGACACTCGGCTGCTATCCTTTAACGGGTGCAATTGAGTCAGATGCCGCCAGCGTCGGGGACATTCTCGCTGAACTCAAAGACGCACGTTTCTCTGAACGTCAGGGCCGCGCTATCGATCACGACGGGGCGGGCTCAATGGAACGTAAGAAGCA
>CAXGSZ010000302.1:0-4247 GCA_964012455.1 uncultured Alphaproteobacteria bacterium | reverse complement strand
CGACGGCGACATGATCAAACTCGACATACCCAGACGGCGTCTCCACATCGACACATCTCCGGCGAAGAGATGGCGCGCCGAAAGGCGGAGTGGATCCCTCCCGAGCGGCGCTACAAGCGAGGCTATGGCTGGATGTGCGCCAAACATATCCGACAGGCAAACGGGGGCTGCGACTTCGACTTCCTAGAAGGAGGCGAAGAGGTTGACTAACCCGAGATTTACTAATCTCGCGTCAGGACGACCAGCCCATCATCTGGAACACCAGACCTTCCGCGTTCTCCATGGTCACGAATAGGCCGACACCAGCGACAACAGCACCTGCGAGGCGTGCCTGAACGGCGGCGGCTTCTGTCGCTTTCCAGACCCGATGGACGACCCGACCTGCACCGACCGAAATCGCGTACTGCACGACACCAAGCCCCAAAAGATAGCCGATCAGAATATGGCCTCCCAGCCCGGCTTCCTGTGCTGCAATCGAATCACCAAATGCGGAGCCGTGAAAGAGGCCGAAGCCGGCAAAAATCGCGAGAGCCAGCGGCAGCGTCAGGGCTCGACCGGAAAGGACGACAAATCCGAGCGCCAATAGCGACAGACCGATGACGACTTCCTTGGCCGGCAAACCGACGCCGAGGCTCATCATCAGGCAACCCGCGAGCATCGCCGCGATATAAGCGACGGGAGAGAGCAGTGCACGGCCAGTGTAGAGGGACGCAACACCTACCAATGCCACGAAGAAAAGGTGATCGAAGCCGAGGACGGGATGCCCGATGCCCGACAGGATGCCATGCGTGAACGTTTCCATCGGCATGCCGCCGAGAGGATGGTGCGCTAACGCAAGCGTCGGCACGGCTGAAATCAAACCCGCCAGACTCAGAATCTTTTTCATGCTTCACCTCTTCAGTTTACCGATTTCGTTATATGCGCGGCGATTTCGCGTATCATTCATCAATTCAGCTTATGCGCAACCTCGCAATGCAGAATTTGCCCCAATCCGCCTAGAGTTAGACAAGTTATCTGTCTGGCGCACCCGCCCCACCAAGAACGTTGTCTACCATGAGCTCGCAATGAAAACTGTGCCGATATGGCTCGGACGCTAGGTCTTCGTCTCGGAGGCAAACTGCTTCGGTCCAATCACGGATAAACCACATCGCAATGCTTCCGTCTCGAAGACGTCGTCCGGCATAACATTGGCAATGTTTGCATCCGGCCCGAAACGCTCGATCAGGAACTTTTTCATCTGATAGACATCGGATAGGCTGACACCCTTGATCCAGGGGCCGGGCAGTTCGTAGATCACCTTTTCCCGCGGGAACTCGGCCTCAAGCGCCGCGATCAGGTGCTCCTGCACTTCGCCGTCGATGATCATCTCCGCCGCTTCCACCAGCACGACGTTGGCTCCCGCATCGATACAATCCTGCGCCTGCCCGACAAGGGTCTCCGCAGTCTGGCGAATATCCTTCGACCCAATCTCCCCGTGGATTTCGAGGCCGGCGTCGACCCCCTGGCTGATCAACGTCTTGCGCTGGTTGGCAGACAGCGGCACGCAGTTGTCCGAGACCTCGACCGCCTCGAATCCCACGCGTTTAGCTTCCTCGTAGAAAGCAGGCGCGGCGTCAAACCCCTGGGTCGCCACGACGTATTCTAGGAACTGCCCGCCGATGAACGGCTTCACGCCATAACCTTCGCAAAGTCTGATTTTTTGCCCGAGATAGGTCTCCCTGTAGAGGCGCGCCGTTCCGACGGCGATCTTGATCAGATCAACATGGGGACCGACGAGCCCGAAGAGGTCTTCAAGCCGGCCGACGGGAAGATTGAAATCCACCATCATGGTAACTCCGGTTTGGCGCGGCTTCGCGGTGCTACGCGTCTCTGGCAGGGACACCATCTCAAAGGGGAATTTCGGCATGGTTTTTTTCTCCAGTGTAGTCTCTTGGCGATTATGTCCCGTTTCCTGCCGGGGGCAACACCGGGAGCGCGAAGAATCCCGCCTGGGACAAGGATCAACCCACAACCAAAAACGGGAAAGCTACCTGCCCCTCCTCGCTATGCAGGAAGTGGCCAAGGAAGGCGTCATCGGCGGGCATACGACATGACCAGTGCCCGTATGCCACTCGGCGCCGACGACGCGCGTCGCATCCGGCTCCTTGACCACTTAGATGACTTCCAGATGCGCCCCCTTCTTAGCGAGGTTCGGGTGGATGTAGAGTACGCCGAAGCGGCGCCCAAAGATCATAAGGTGTTCGTCGGATAGCGTCTGATTGCGAAAGAAGATTACGAGATTTTCGTGCCAGGCACGTCGGATTTCTAACACCTCTTCCAATGAAAGATTACGCGAGATATCGATGCCGTCCAAGATGGCCCCGACACTGCCGGAAAGCGGTTTCACCGTAAAATGTTTTTATCCGGGCATGATCTCACTCCCCAGATGTCCAACAGGAATTTTGGCCGCGCGACCGCAAAAGCAAAATCACGCCAATGAAAACGCTTCCCCCTTGTGCGGTGCAGCGGTTAGCCTAGGGTCAATTTATCGGAACATTCGCGGGCTGGAGATGAAGATGTCGTTGCAACCGACAATCAAGGCCAATCACTACATGATCTCGGCGGGGCACTACCTCGCGACGGAGGCTGGGTACAAGATTCTGGAAGCCGGCGGCAACGCCTTTGACGCTGGTGTCGCTGCGGGCATCGCGCTTGGCGTTGTCCAGCCGGACCTGGTGCAGGTCGCGGGCGTCGCCCCGATCATCCTTTACCATGCGGAATCCCGCGAGGTCGTCACCGTAAGCGGGCTCGGGTGGTGGCCGAAGGCGGCGCACCTGGAGACCTACATCAACGAGTATGGTGGCAAAATCCCGGTCGGGCTGGCGCGCGCGGTCGTCCCGGCGGCGCCCGACGCCTGGATTCGGGTTCTGAACCGCTACGGTACAATGAGTTTCGGCGAGGTCGCGGAGTCGGCGACACGCTATGCCCGCGAGGGATACTCGATCCATCCGCTGCTGGCCGAAAACATCGACACGCACCAGGATCGACTGCGAGGCTGGCCCGCGAGCGCAGAGGTCTTCATACCAGAGGGTCGCCCGCTGAAGACGGGTGAGTTGATCGTCCAAAGCGACCTTGCCAAGTGCATGCAATACATGATCGACGAAGAGAGGGCTGCGATGGGACAGGGCCGCGAAGCCGCGCTCGAAGCGGCACGCGCCGCCTTCTATAAGGGTGACATCGCCAAGACGATCACCGATTATCACGCTGCGAATAGTGGTCTGCTTACCATGGAAGACATGGCGGAATATGCCTCCGCCTTCGAAGCGCCAGTCAAGCGCAGCTACTCTGGGTTCGGAGACCCGATCGACGTCTACAGCTGCGGACCCTGGTGCCAGGGCCCGACCCTGCTGGAGATGATGTCGATCATCGAAGGTACCGATTTCAAGGAAATGGGCCATAATTCGGCGGATTATGTCCACTTTCTGACTGAAGCGATGAAACTCGCCTTTGCAGACCGCGAAGCCTATATCGGCGATCCGCGCTTTGTTGAGGTACCGGTCGAGATCATGGTGTCGGCCGAATTCGGCCGCAAGCGCCGGGCGGAGATCAACATGGCAAAAGCCTGCCCCGAGATGCCGGCGGCAGGTGCAATTTCCGGCGTTGGCGCGGGTCCGGCAGCGAGCAGTGCCGCAGCTGCACCGTCGCGTATGGCTCTGGATACGTCTTATGCCTGCGTCGTCGACGAAGCGGGCAACGTCTTCTCCGCGACACCAAGCGATGGTTCTTACGGCATGCCGATGATACCCGGCACCGGTATGGCGCCGTCTTCCCGTGGATCACAGAACTGGGCTGTCGAAGGCCACCCATCCGCCATCGCGCCCGGAAAACGCCCACGCCTCACACCAAGTCCGGCTCTTGCAATGCGGGAAGGCAAATTGTCACTCCCCTTCGGCACGCCGGGCGGCGACGTGCAAGCACAGGCGATGTTGCAGGTCTTCCTCAATATGGAAGTTTGGGGCATGGAAGCGCAGGACGCCATCGAAGCGCCACGCTTTGCAACCTACAGCTTCCCGAATTCCTTTGAGCCGCATGGCTACGAAAAGAACATCCTACGCATGGAAGGCCGGATGGACGAGGGTGTGATGGAAGATGTTGAGGCGCGCGGCCACAAGGTCGAGCGTTGGCCCGACATGACGTGGAAGGCCGGATCGGTCTGTGCCATCCAGGCCGACCACGAGACCGGCATCATGACGGGCGGAGCCGATGCC
>CAXGSZ010000301.1:0-4261 GCA_964012455.1 uncultured Alphaproteobacteria bacterium | reverse complement strand
TCCGCTCACATGCAGCCTTTGCCATGGGGATGATTTCCGATCCATCACTCGGCAAGGCGGAAAGCCCGGCCGCCCCCATTATCGGTATGGTAGGCCCGCCGCAGGACTACGGCGCCCCCCTCAGCGGCCGGACGATAGATGCGGCAGAGTGCATTTCGTCTCCCGTCTGATGTTCATGCAGCAGGCGCATAAGACTTATGCCGGCACGAGTACCGTCTGTACCGGGATCGCCGCCAAACTGCCCGGCACCATTGTCCATGAAGCTTGCCGGCCGGAAGCCCAAGACCGTCTCCAAATTCGTATCGGGCATCCGGCCGGTGTGATCGAGACCGAGAGTGCAGTCGAGCTGAACGGAAACGATTACGAGGTCAAGCGCGCCACACTTGGTCGCACCGCCCGTCGGATCATGGAAGGCACGGTTTATGTCGACTAGACATGCATGCCGTGTTCATTTCCATCGCAAGTGACCCCGGTCACATACGGAATTCCCGAATACCGATAAATCGAACCTCAAGAGAGGGTCGCACGAATTGCGGATTGATCGGTCCATTCAGAAATCATTAGGAGGAGTGCTGGCACATGAAAACGCCGCTACAG
The DNA here is from genome assembly GCA_964012455.1 of uncultured Alphaproteobacteria bacterium. Lineage (GTDB taxonomy): Bacteria > Pseudomonadota > Alphaproteobacteria > UBA8366 > UBA8366 > UBA6544. The sequence goes on along the minus strand of CAXGSZ010000301.1, from coordinate 3,664 downwards.
GTTTGATCGCATATCCCCGGAATTGGGCACGACATCATCACCCGCGGTTTTGTCATGGCGGAGTTGACCGTGGACGGTGCCGTTACGCTTATCGGTGCCGCTCCGCAAAGCCTGCCAGATGTTGTGCTAACAGATCATATGTTATCCGGATCTGACGGATTGCCACTGCGAAATGTCCGCACGCATCTCTCGGGATCGCTCACCTTGTTGGGTCACGCGTCGTTCCGCGTCACTGACGGTGAGATTTACCTGGCGTCTACCCCACAAGGTAAATTTCTGATTTCCGGCAACAGTACGTTTCAAATCTAAAACACGCGGTTGACCCCGGGAATTTACCAAATAACCTGGCGATACCGCGAGGCCGCACAGATGGATATCAACGGGATGCGAAGCGTTGGGTCAATCACGGCGCCCATCCGCCATAATTTCGCAGACAGGGTATTGTTCCGCTCTGGATAATAGGAAGCAGCATAAATTGACCTAAAGGCGTGCAATGCGCGGCGGTCAACCGATACCGCCGCGTTAAATCTCCGGCGCGCGATCCGTACAACCAGTCTCGCGCTCGAAAGCGCGCGCAGCACGGAAAAGAGTTGCCTCATCGAAACTACGACCGACGATCTGATATCCCGTCGGCAGGCCATTGGACGTAAACCCATACGGTACGCTGAGCGCGGGAAGACCCAGGAAATTGAACGGCCGGGTGCATCGTCCGAAACCGGCGATCATGTCGAGAAAACCCTGGTTAGCGCCGACATCAGTATCCGCGATTTTCGGGACCTGGAACGGTACCGCGGGCGCGATCAATGCGTCGGCAACGGCGAACACCGTGTCTGTAAACTGCGACAACAATTGTCCGCGAAGATTTAACGCTTCGATATAACGCGTACCCGGATAGTAGAAGCCTTGCATCAACCGATTTCGCGTCTGCGTCCCGTAATCTTCGGGCCGTTCGTGCAGCCAGGTGGAGTGGTAGGTCGCGGCCTCGACGCGTCCCAGCACCTCTCCGAGGGCGAATCCGTTGTCGATGCCCGGTACTTCGATCTCGACAATCTCCGCGCCGAGCTTGCGATAGACTTCAACAGCATCTTCGACCGCGGCGCGGACTTCATCGTCGATTTCTTCGAAGAAATGATTTGCTGGCACCGCGATGCGAAGCCCCTGCACACCATCCTCGACCTGCGTCATGTAGTCGCCTACGGGCTCTCGGCTGGTTGTGGGATCATCCGAGTCGTATCCAGCGATCGCTTGTGTGAGGATCGCGCAATCCGTCACCGTCCGGCATAGCGGGCCGACATGATCGAGACTGAAGGACAACGGCATGGCCCCATAACGGCTGACGCGGCCGTAGGTCGCCTTCATGCCAACAAGACCGTTGCAATAGGACGGAATGCGGATTGATCCGCCGGTATCAGAACCGAGCGCACCGAAGACAAGACGCCCCGCCACGGCCGAACCGGAACCACTAGACGAGCCCCCTGTGATGTGGTCGGTGTTCCACGGATTGCGGGGCGTTCCAGCAACTTCGTTATGGCCCGTGGGGCCAGTGGCGAACTCTACCATATTGAGCCGCGCCACTTCGAGGGCACCCGCATCATCCAACTTCTTCAGCGCGGTCGATGTTATGTCCGGCACATAGTCGGCTCGAATTTTCGAGCCACAGGCACTCACCCGTCCTGCCCGGTAGTACATGTCCTTATGGGCCAACGGCACACCATGCAACGGCCCTTTCGGACCGTGTTTCGCCAAATGATCGTCCGATGCACGGGCTTGCGCCAGAGCGTCTTCCGGATCGACATTGGCAATGCAATTTAGAGTTCCTCCGTGCCTATCTATCCGATCAAGCATCGCTTCGGTCGCCTCGACCGCAGAAAGCTCCTTGTTCGCAATCTTGACCGCGACCTCGGTTAGGCTGAGCGCGGCGATCTCGTCCGCACTCATCGATCCTCTCCTTTCGCCTTGCCGTCGAGCAGTACGCGAAAGATTGCGGGCTCTGATTCAAAAGGCAGCTTACGGGCGGCCTCTCTCACTTGCCCTTCGTGCACTTTAACGCGGCGGAATACGGTCTCTGCGGACCCGGCATCCGGTTCGACGTCCTGCACCGCTTTCGCCCATTCACGGAGAATATCATCGTCACTCATAGCTTTCTCTCCTGAAGCTCCGGCGCCATGTCGCACCAACGGGTTTCGCGTTCGTAGGCATGTCCCGCGCGAAGCAGCGTCTTTTCGTCAAATGGGCGGCCAATTAGCTGAAATCCGGTCGGCAGGCCGTTTGTTGTGAAACCACAAGGCACGGAGACCGTCGGCAGACCGAGATAATTGATCGCCCGCGTGTTATGGGTGATCGACGCAATCGAATTCATATAACCCGGTTTCGCCCCGGCGTCGGTCTCGTCGATCCGTGGGATTTCAACCGGAATAACCGGGGCATGCAGCACATCGACCTTGTCGAAAACCGCACTGCAGAATGCTTCCAAGATTGTGGCACGAAGGTTGAGCCCCTCGATATAGCGAGTGCCGGAATAGTACAGCCCGGGGAGTAAGCGACTCAGCGTCTGTGCGCCGTAATCGTCCGGGCATTCACGAATCCACTTGCTATGGTACGCCGCTGCTTCTGTCGCCATCACCACATTGGCGAATCGGTTGGCAAGCTCGATCCCGTCCGCCTGCAACGATACGATCTCGGCGCCCATCGCACGATAGACCTCCAGGCTCGCGTCAAGCGGTTCGCGAACCGCATCCTCCACCGGATCGTAACAATGGTTCTCCGGCACCCCGATGCGCATGCCGTTCACACCATCCTCTATGCCATCCAAATATTCCGGCACGTCACGATGGCTTGTCGTCGCGTCATTCGGGTCATGTCCGGCGATCGCCTGCAAAATCAGCGCGCTATCCTTTACGGTTCGCGTCAAAGGTCCGACATGATCGAGCGAATAGGATAACGGCATCGCGCCATAGCGGCTTACCAGACCGTAGGTCCCCTTTACGCCCGCAAGCCCGCAGCATTGAGCTGGCAAACGGATTGAACCTCCGGTATCGGATCCCAGCGCACCGTAAACGAGGCGCCCGGCTACCGCCGCACCTGAGCCGCTAGAGGAACCGCCAGTAATATAGTCCGTGTTCCACGGATTGCGCGGCGTCCCCGCAACCTCGTTGTGCCCGGTCGGCCCAAAGGCAAATTCGACCATATTAAGGCGTGCAATATCGAGTGCACCCGCCTCATCCAATCGGGCAATCGCCGTCGATGTCACATCGGGCACGTAATCGGCTAAGATGTTCGACCCACAAGCCGCCGTCCATCCGGCGCGGTAATACATGTCCTTGTGGGCCAGGGGTACGCCATGTAGTGGTCCCCTCACCTTTCCGGCAGCGAGGTCCGCATCAGCACCCTTTGCCGCGTCGATTGCGGCATCACCGTCACAATGGACGATAGCATGGAGTTTTGCGCCATAACGTCCAATCCGATCCAGCGCCGCCTCGGTCGCCTCGACGGATGAAATTTCCTTGCTCGCGATTTTCTCCGCCGCCTCGGCAAGACTGAGTGCGGCAATGTCGTCAGCGCTCATTTGGCGTTACCTTGTCGGCGATGCGTTCCAGCGCGCGCGCGTAGGATGCTGGTTCGGCCTCAAAGGGAAGCTTTACCGCCTCTTCCCTAACACGCCCGT
>CAXGSZ010000300.1:0-4271 GCA_964012455.1 uncultured Alphaproteobacteria bacterium | reverse complement strand
AAGTGCATCGAGGACAAGGTTTTCAAACCGATGGAAATGGCGATGGTGATTCCGCCGGCGGAAATCCACAGCTTCACGGCGCAGGAGGAAGGTACCTTCATCCTGACGATTGTCGGCGGGAACTATGCGGCCAACCGCCATTATTACGATGTTGCAAAGAATACCTTTCAGGTCGCGAAAGCAGGTGCGGTAAAGCCGAAAATGAAGGCCGCATAGACAAACATCGTTGGCGCTTGCCGCCACCGAGCCGACCGGCTTATAACCAAACTATGATAGGCGATCGAGCGTTTTCAAGATGATTCTGGTGACCGGCGGTGCTGGTTTCATCGGCTCCAACCTGGTCGCCGCGCTCGGCGAACGTTCCGGGTCACCCGTTTATGTCTGCGATATCGTGGACAGCGTGGAGAAAGAACGAAATCTCGCAAAGCATGCGGTGGCCGGGCTCGTCGCTCCGGCGGACCTGATGACGTGGCTCGAAGGCCTGGGCGCGTCCACGGAAACGATTTTTCACCTTGGCGCGATCTCTGCGACGACAGAACGCGATCCGGTGGCCCTGCTCGATAATAACGTCGCTTTCTCGACCGCCCTTTGGCGATGGTGTGCGGCGCAGGACACCCGGCTGATATATGCGTCTTCGGCGGCGACCTATGGGGATGGCGCCAATGGGTTTGACGACGACCCCGATCCACGCGCGCTGGTGGCTTTGGAGCCCTTGAACGGTTATGGAAAGTCTAAGCAACTCTTTGATATCGACGCCGCGTTGATGGCCCGCATGGGATGTTGTCCGCCGCAATGGGCCGGCCTCAAGTTCTTCAATGTTTACGGACCCAATGAATATCACAAAGCCGGTCAACGGTCGGTCGCAGTGCAACTGTTCGAACAGATTTCGGCAAGTGGGCGCGCGAAGCTGTTTCGCTCGCACCACGCGGATTACGAAGACGGCGGCCAGCTGCGTGACTTCATATGGGTTGGCGATTGCGTTGATATCATGCTCTGGCTATACGACAAACCTAGGGTCTCCGGCATCTTTAATTGCGGTACCGGCGAAGCGCGCAGTTTCGCCGATCTTGCCCGCGCCTGCTTCCAGGCGATGGAGCGTGAGGAAGCCATTGAATTCATCGACACGCCGGAATCCCTAAGGGAGCACTATCAGTATTTTACCGAAGCCCGGATGGAACGCCTTCGCGCCGCCGGATACACGCAGCCTTTTACGTCGCTGGAAGACGGTGTTGCCAGCTACATAGGAGGCTATCTGCAAACCAACGATCCCTATCGCTAAGGCGCGGCTTCATGGAATTTCTGAATATTGATCCCATTGCCCTAAGGATCGGTCCCATCGCGATACGCTGGTACGCCTTGTCCTATATCACGGGTTTACTGCTCGGCTGGCGCTATTGCATTTATCTCACCCAGTTTCCGCCGAAGGCGGTGACGCCGCCGCAGCTTGATGATTTCCTGGTTTGGGCGACCATCGGGATCGTCCTCGGCGGACGACTGGGTTACGTGATTTTTTACCAACCGCTCTACTTCCTGGAGCACCCGCTCGAAATTCTAAAGATTTGGAAGGGCGGCATGTCCTTCCATGGTGGTTTGCTGGGCCTGATTTTGGGAGCCTATGTGTTTGCGCGGCGGCATTCGATCCCGATCCTCAGGCTATTCGACCTGATTTCCGCCGTCGGTCCCATCGGGTTGTTCTTCGGGCGCATCGCGAATTTCATCAACGGTGAATTATGGGGCCGGATGACTGACGTCCCGTGGGGCATCATCTTCCCGCGTGGCGGCCCGCTGCCGCGCCATCCAAGTCAGCTTTACGAGGCTGTGCTTGAAGGCCTGGTATTGGTAGTTCTCGCCTACGTGCTGATCCGCCGGTATGAGGCTCTGAGGCGTCCGGGAATGATATTTGGAACGTTCTTGGCGGGTTACGGCATCGCACGGGTCATCGCCGAGACGGTCCGCGAGCCGGACGCCCATATCGGATACCTGATCGGCGGAACGACCTGGGGGCAATGGCTCTCGGTTCCGATGATACTTTTCGGTCTCTATTTGGTGCGATGGGCTATGCGGCAATCGGCGATTGTCCTGGAGTGAACCCGCTTGCACAGGTCCTGCGTCGGCGGATTGACGCCCAAGGCCCCCTCACTGTCGCAGAATATATGACTGCTGTTCTGCTTCATCCGGAAAACGGCTATTACGTCCGGAAGGATCCGTTCGGCACGGACGGGGATTTCGTGACGGCACCCGAAATAAGCCAGATGTACGGTGTATTGATCGGTCTGGGGTGCGCGGTCACGTGGCGCCAGTTGGGATCCCCATCGCCCGTCGCGCTTGTCGAACTGGGCTCGGGGCGAGGGACGTTGATGGCCGATGCCCTACGCGCCGTGGAAATCGCACCGGATTTCCTCAAATGTGCGGATGTGCGCCTCGTTGAAGCCAGTCCGGTTCTACGGTCCCGACAACGCGAAGCGCTGTCGGGCCGCACCGTCACATGGCACGACGGTGTCGAGGACATTCCGGATGGCGTCGCTGTGCTGGTCGCAAACGAATTCCTCGACGCCCTGCCGATTCGACAGCTTGTGCGTCGTGACGACGCATGGCACGAAAGACTTATCGCTTGGGAGGATGGCGGGTTTCAGTTTGTGCTCGATCCAGCGGCCAGTCCTTTGGCAGCATTGCTCCCGGATACTCTACGTGAAGGTGGTCCCAACGGCGAAATAGCGGAAGTCTCCCCAGCTGTGCTCGGTCTCGCGCGGACTGTCGCCTCCCGAACCGCGCGTGACGGCGGTGCTGCCCTGTACATCGACTACGGTCATACGGAACCCTTGCTCGGCGAATCCCTTCAGGCCGTTCGAGACCACGCCTTTACCGGCGTGCTCGCGGATCCGGGAAGCGTCGACTTGACCGCGCATGTCGATTTCGGTGCGTTTGCGCGGGCCGCGGGAAACGCGGCGGTTCACGGACCTGTCGAACAGGGTGCGTTCCTGGAGTGTCTTGGCAAAGGAGTGCGAAGCCGCAAACTCATGGAGAGCGCTTCGCCACACCTTCGCGAAGCAGTCGAGATGGCGCACCGTCGCCTCACGGACCCGGCTGAAATGGGGCAACTCTTCAAGGTGGTTGCGTTTACCGCGCAGAACGCGCCGCCGCCACCCGGATTCGAAGCGCCATGATGTGGGCAGTGATGCGCAAGACGATCATCTGGTCTATTCTGGCGTCATGATTGGCAATTCAATCGGCGGATTAAATTATGACGGATGACGTAACCTTCCTTTCGGCGGAGAATTTGAGCAGCTGCCACAATATACGGCACGCCTTTTATACGCGCGCTGGGGGTGTGAGCGGCGGTATCTACGCGTCGCTTAATGTCGGGATTGGCTCGCAGGATGACCGCAATAACGTCGTCGAGAACCGGAGCCGCGCGATGGCTGCGCTGGATATGCCTGCAAATGCGCTCCACACGTTATATCAGGTGCACGGCGCTGATGTCGTCAGGATCGACAGCGTTGAAGCTTGGCAGGCCGGGTCTGCGCCTCAGGCCGACGCGATGGTGACGTCGCAGCCGGGCGCTGTTCTGGGCGTGCTTACCGCGGACTGCGTGCCGGTCCTTTTTGCTGATTCGTCGGCCGGCGTAGTCGGAGCAGCGCATTCGGGTTGGAAGGGCACGCTCGTCGGCGTGCTCGAGGCTGCCGTGGACGCGATGGAAGCGCTTGGTGCGGCACGGCAAAACATTCATGCATCGGTCGGCCCGGCCATCGCGCAAGCCTCCTACGAGGTCGGCCCTGAGTTTCCCGCACCCTTCCTCGATAGCGATTCCGACAACGGCCGTTTTTTCCGCCCATCGTTGCGTGTGGGTCATCATATGTTTGATCTGACCGGCTGTGTCGTCCGGTTGTTGGAACGATTGAACCTATCCTCGATTACACATTTAAATTTGGACACTTGTGCCGAAGACGAACGGTTCTTCAGCCATCGTCGCGCCACGCACCGGAGTGAACCTGATTATGGCCGGGGTTTGTCCGCCATCTGCATCGCACCCTGAGCTATGCCGTATATAATGCAACTCCTCGCCCTGACTCTCTTTGGAATGCTCGTCTGCTGTGTTCTTGTCTTGGACTAAGATCTCAATTCTGGCCGCGTTTGTCGTGATTTCGGCCTGTGGGAAGCTGCCCAAGCCGTTCGAACCGAGCGCGAAAGACCGGGCAAATCCTCTGCTGCAGCTCAGCGACAGTCCCGGGGTCTTCGTGGCGCCGGTGTACGACGCCCCGCCTGAGCTTGCG
>CAXGSZ010000299.1:0-4272 GCA_964012455.1 uncultured Alphaproteobacteria bacterium | reverse complement strand
TCCACTCAAAGCGATGACCATCTTACTACTCAGTCGCAGCCTGGAGCCCATCAACAAATATGCCGAAACCGCCGACCCAACAATGAGGTAAATCTTGGCGACCATACCAAATAACGCCAATGGCAGAATTGCGGCAACCGAAATCATCGCGCCCTGCCGGGGCGTTTCGCAATAGTACCTGGATAAAGAAAAAATGACCGCAAGACCGCATAGCACACTGGCGTGGACAGTCTGCAGGGCATCATAAGAGCCAGGGATATAACCCTCGCGATATACTTCTGCACCGGCAAACATCAGTGCGCCGCAGAAGCCCGCCAAGACTGTCCATATTGGCGGCATCCCGAAACTCCGATCACGGAAGATTTGGCACAACATCCATACCTCGATCACGACGACCACCAGCTTCGCCGATTCCCGCATACTTCCGGTCGGGTCAATCGGATGCGCGATAAAGTAGCGATGGGCCAGGATGGCCGCCACGACCAAGGCGGGCCAACGGATATCTCCAAGGCCGGGCCAAAGTTCTTCCCGTCTTAAACAGGTCCACAGAAACAGCGACGGCACGACAACATCATAAAGTGAAACGTTCAGTTCGTGGCCGCCGGGGAACGGCACGCGAAAAAACACACCGAGTGACACCAGCAGTGCAAACCAAGTCACCGAATTAAATCTGTCCCCTGTCACGAGCACCGGTTTTTTAAACCTGCAGTTTCCAAAACACGCTCCGGAACTGCGTTTACAAGCGCCGCCCCGCTTGAAACGCCATGCGGTGTGTCCATTTTACATACCGTCGCATTTATGGCTTAACCTGGCCGCGAACTTGCGACGCCCACGGACACCCGTCAAGCGCGCGCCTAGAACAATCTAAATATTACGAAACGGATATCGAATGGCCATCAATCTCGACAGCGACGATTTCACTCTAGGTATAATCGGCGCCGGAGCGATGGGTCGCGGTATCGTCCAAGTGGCGGCCGCGGGCGGCCTACGCGTCAAGTTATTCGATGTCAACGCCGAGCAATCGAAAGATGCTGTCGACTTCGTTGCCAAGATGCTAGGGCGCGCCTCAGAAAAGGGTCAAATAAGCGAGACTGATGCCGCGGCGGCGAATGCTCGTATCCAGGTCATCGAGACGACACAAGGCTTTGCCGATTGCCAAATCGTCATCGAGGCCGCGACCGAGAACCCGGACATCAAGAATAAAATCTACCAAGACCTGGAAGGCCTGATGGCTGAGGATGCGATCATCGCGACCAATACGTCTTCGCTTTCGATCACGACGCTTGCCTCACCATTAAAGAAACCCGAAAGATTCGTCGGGATGCACTTCTTTAATCCGGTGCCACTTATGCGCCTCGTCGAAGTCATCGACGGCGTGCGTACCGAACCGGGCGTCGGTGATGCGCTGATGGAACTCGGTCGGCGCATGACGCGAGAACCGGTGCGGTGTAAGGACGCGCCCGGATTTCTCGTCAACCAGGTTGGCCGCGGATACAACATAGAAGCGGCCCACATCTATTCCGAACAGGTCGCGGATATCCCCGATCTCGACCTCATCCTCTCCGAAGGTGCCGGTTTCAGGATGGGTCCCTTTACGTTGCTCGACCTCACTGGATTGGACGTCACACACCCCGCGACAGAGTTGATCTACCGGCAGTTCTACGAAGAACCGCGGTATCGTCCTAATGTGATGATGCGGGCGCGTATGGAAGCCGGCATGCTCGGACGCAAAACAAAGCGTGGCTTCTATGACTATTCCAGCGGCAAACAAGATTTTCCAGAAGAAGCCCCGTATCCAGAATACGATGGCCGCCCCGTCTGGATATCGAGGGAGGAGGCAGACGGAAACGCCGTGCTGACCGAGATTGTCTCCAAGATCGGGGGCAACCTCGAAACCGGCGGCGCTCCTGGCAATAATGCGCTCATTCTGGTGACGCCCATAGGCGATGACGTTACGACGACGGCTGTCGCCCAAGGCCTCGATCCGGCACGCACGCTCGGTGTCGATACATTGGTCGGCCTCGCCACCCGGCGCACGATCATGACCAATCCGGCGACAGAACCGGCCTACCGCGATGCTGCGCATGGCCTGTTGACCGGCAACGGCGTTAAAGCGACCATCATCCGGGATTGTCCCGGATTTGTATGCCAGCGGATCGTGTCAACCATCTGCAATATTGGCTGCCAGATCGCCCAATTTGGCACCGCTGAACCAGAGGATATCGACAAGGCGGTTGTCCTGGGGTTGAATTACCCAAATGGACCGCTGACTTTCGGTGATCAACTCGGCCCAAAGAACGTTTTACGGATTTTAGAGGCCTGTCAGCACATATACGGCGACCCGCGGTACCGACCAAGCCCATGGCTGCGTCGGCGTGCGGAACTGGGGCTATCACTGTTCGACAAGGAAATCTGAGTTCAAATTTAAGGGAACTGAAAATGCTCGACGCTTATCTCTATCTCGGCAAACGCTCGCCCTTCGGCCGCTACGGCGGGGCACTTTCCGGCGTCCGTCCGGACGATCTGCTTGGCGATGTCATCAAGTCGGTCGTGGACGAAGGTCCGTTCAACGCAAAAGACATTGACGACGTCATCGTTGGCTGCGGCAACCAGGGTGGTGAGGATGCTCGTTGTGTCGCGCGCCACGCGTTGCTTTCTGCCGGCCTGCCGGAATCCGTTCCCGGTCAGGTCCTGCAGCGTAACTGCGCCAGCGGTCTTTCCGCTGTCGTCTCGGCAGCACACGCGGTCACGGTTGGCGAAGGTGATCTTTTCGTGGCGGGTGGCGTTGAAAGCATGAGCCGCGCCCCCTTCGTGGTCGGCAAGAACGAGACCCCGTTCGCGCGTAACTTCGACGTATACGATTCCACCATCGGCTCGCGCTTCCCGAATAAGAAGATCAAGGAAGAGTACGGCGACTGGGCTATGCCGCAGACCGCGGATAATCTGGCGCAGGACTACCAGATCAGCCGCGAGGAAGCCGATACCTTCGCGCTGTCCAGCCAGGAAAAGTACCAGGCCGGGAAGGACAGCGGTTTCTTCGACGGCGAAATTACCGCGATCACCGTCCCGGGCGGCCGCAAGCAGCCGGACGTCACCATTGACGTCGACGAGCACCCGCGCGCCGGCACGACAATGGATATGCTGGCCAAGTTGCGTGTCCTCAATCAGGACGGTGTTACAACCGCCGGCAACGCATCCGGCGTCAACGACGGCGCTGTCGCGATGTTTATCGGCAGCCGCGCAATGGGTGAGAAGCACGGCATAAAGCCGATTGCGAAGATCCTGTCCTCCGCGTCCGCTGGTGTACCACCGCGCATCATGGGCATCGGTCCGGTCCCGGCCTCACAGAAGGCCCTCGAGCGCGCCGGCCTGTCAATGGATGATATGGACGTTATCGAGATCAATGAAGCCTTCGCGGCCCAGGTGTTATCCTGCCTCAAGGGTCTCGGCCAATCCTTCGACGACAGCCGCGTCAACATGAACGGCGGCGCTATCGCCCTCGGTCACCCTCTCGGTGCCAGCGGCCCCCGCATCTTCCTGACGGCGGCACGTCAGCTCGAGAAGACCCGCGGCAAGTACGCGCTGGCAACCCTCTGCGTCGGCGTCGGTCAGGGCACCGCCGTCGTCTTGGAGCGTATGGAAGACTAAGAAACGACTTGGCTGCCCGGGTGCGTCCGATGGGACGTGACCCGGGCGCCAATCGGACACTAATCCGGTTGGCCGCCACGCACCGTATGAGATACACGACGTCCCGGGCAACGCTGCTGCGTTTCCGGGACACTTTTTCTCATTTATTTGGAGTGAGAAGACATGGTCGATTTCGTCTGGGAAGATCCCCTCTTGCTGGAAGACCAGCTGTCGGATGATGAACGCCAGATCCGGGACGCCGCCCGCGACTTTGCGCAAGGGGAACTCGCCCCGCTTATCGTCGACTGGAATCGGCGCGAGTTCTTCGACCCAGAGATCATGAAAGAGTTTGGCAAACTCGGCTTCCTCGGGGCAACCTTGCCCGACTACGGCTGCGCCAACATATCCAACGTCTCTTACGGCCTGATCGCGAGGGAAATGGAGCGCGTCGATACTTGCTTCCGCTCGGCCATGGGAGTGCAGTCGGGCCTCGTCATGGCACCGATCCACATGTACGGCTCGGACGAGCAGAAGGAACGCTTCCTGCCCGGTATGCGGGATGGTGAGATTATAGGCTGCATGGGCTTGACCGAGCCAAGCCACGGCTCCGATGCGGCCGGCATGCAGACCCGCGCCAAGAAAGTC
>CAXGSZ010000298.1:0-4274 GCA_964012455.1 uncultured Alphaproteobacteria bacterium | reverse complement strand
CAATTTGTTGAACGTCTTCAAAGCGATCAATGTCTCGTCCATCGACTTCGACAAAGATATCACCGGCTTGTAGGCCAGCTCGCTCAGCGGCGCTATCCGGATGAACTTTTCCAATCTCGGGAGATGTAAAGGACTGACCAACAAAAACAAATAACAACGCAAATATGACGATCGCCAATAGGAAATTGGCGGCAGGTCCAGCGAATACGATCGCTGCCCGCTGACCGACTGTTTTCGTGTGGAAGGCAATATTTTGATCCGCGTCGGATAGCGAAGCCTGGTTCACTTCATCAGTGTTTTCGCCGAACATCTTCACGTAACCTCCGAGAGGAAACATGCTAAATTTCCAGCGCGTACCGGATCGATCGGTCCGGCCAAATAATTCAGGTCCGAACCCTACAGAGAAAACCTCGACCCGAACACCATTTAGGCGCGCAACCAGGTAATGCCCAAGTTCGTGAAAAAAGACCAACACGGTCAATACGAACAGGAAAGGCAAAGTGTAATCGACTATAGTCGATAGAAGTTCCATGAATCCATCACATATAGGCGATTACCATTACGAACGAGCAAGTCTGTCGACGATCTTTCCCGACACTTGACGCGCCTTGTCGTCAAGATGAAAGACATCTTCGAGATTCGCCAACCTTCCGTAAGTAATGGCTGCCATCGTTTCTTCAACCACCGACGCGATATCAAGAAATCCGATCCGTTCCGCAAGGAAGGCGGCGACAGCAATTTCATTTGCGGCATTTAAGACGGTAGAGGCGGAGCCGCCGGCGCGCAACGCCTCACGGGTAAGTCGAAGCGCCGGAAAGCGCTCGGGATCTGGAGTTTCGAAGTCAAGGCGTCCGATCATACCCAGATCGAGACGTTCAGAAGGTATCGCGATCCGCGACGGCCAAGCCAATGTATAAGCGATCGGCGTTCTCATATCCGGCGTTCCCAACTGCGCCAGAACTGAGCCGTCTACATAAGCCACCATGCTGTGTATTACGGACTGTGAGTGCACAACCACGTCGATACATTCCTCCGGCATCGAAAATATGTGATGTGCTTCAATGATTTCGAGCCCCTTGTTCATCATTGTTGCCGAATCGACAGATATTTTAGCACCCATATCCCAATTGGGATGGGCGACGGCCTGATCTGGAGTAACGCTGCGCATATCCTCCATGTTCAACGACCGAAACGGCCCTCCAGATGCTGTCAGTATAAGTCTTTCGACTGCCTCAATGCGTTCGAAATCAAAGACTTGATAGATTGCATTATGTTCCGAATCTACCGGCAACAACGTCGACCCACACCGCTCCATCTCCGACATAAGCAGCTCGCCGGCGCATACCAGACATTCCTTATTTGCAAGCGCGACCGTGGCACCCCTTCTGACCGCCTGTAGCGTTGGCTTTAAACCCGCCGCGCCAACGATTGCCGCCATTACCCATTCAGCGTTCGCATCAGCGGCCTCGAGAATGCCGCTTAGTCCCGCACCTACCTCTATTCCCGATCCGGAAAGATTAGCCTTTAACTCGTCGTAGCGATCGCCATCAGCGATAGCAACGAATTCCGGGCATAAAGTGCGCGCCTGCCGGCTCAGTTCTTCAACGTTTCGATTGGCAGTTAATGCGACAACTCGGTATCGCTCGGCCTCACGCTCAAGCAAATCAATCGTCTGACATCCGACCGAACCCGTCGATCCCAATATGGTAACGGATTTAGGCTTTTCCGCCGGGACCGCGACAGCACGTTTTTCCGTAGTCACGGCCACGCGAAATACCCCCCTTTATGCATAAGCACCATTAGTGCCGCCAGTGGCGCTGCGGTCAAGTATCCATCGACACGATCAAGGAGGCCGCCGTGGCCAGGAATTAAGCGGCCACTATTCTTCACGTCACGTTTGCGCTTTAACCATGATTCCAAGAGATCCCCAGCCTGCGCTACTGGAGCAAACACGGCACTCAAAGCGATTATGGCGAGCATCGTCAAATTTATTTGATTTGCCGAATCATCCGTAATCAACGGCGACATCGGACTTATGAAAAATAGCGTTCCAAACAATCCGGCAAGCGCGGTACCGCCGATCAAACCGGACCAGGTCTTATTAGGACTGATACGAGGCGCGAGTTTAGGGCCTCCGATAGATTTCCCGGTGAAGTATCCGCCGATGTCCGTGCCCGCGATGACCGCAACCAGAAAAAATACTGAGTTAGCTCCGGCGCTCTCCCGAATCAGGAGGAGAGACAGTAAGGCGGCGAAGGCCAAGAGCGCCGCGACGGCAAAGATTGAGCGAGTTCCTAGAGAGTCTCGCTGCTCGGAAGGAAATAAGAAAACCGCCGCAAGGCAGACAATAAGAAGCCCACAGACTGCGTCCCCCAGAAGTTCGAATGCAACTGGCAGGCAAGCTCCGGCTGCCGCGAGGACATATTTGACCCAGGCTGTGCGAAAGCTGTGGAGACCCGATAGTTCGAACAACATGCCGGCGCCGAAAAACGCCAGCAAAACCGAATATAAAACGCCGCCATACCAAATGGCGGCGATTACAGGTGGCAGGACTGCCACAGAGGATAATACTCTGAGCCCAAGCATCAAACTACGCCGGCGATGCGGAAGCGCCGTAACGTCGTTCTCTTGACTGATATTCAGTAATCGCGTCCCGCAATTGAACTTTGCCAAAATCCGGCCAAAGCACATCGAGAAAGACAAATTCGCTATAGGCGATCTGCCAAAGCAGGAAATTGCTGATGCGCTGTTCTCCGCTCGTTCGAATCACGAGATCCGGATCAGGAATTGCCTGTGTCAAAAGTTGGCTGGCAAAACGCTCGTTGTCGATTGCCTCAAGTTTAAGGTCACCTGCACTTACCTGAGCGCATAGCTCCTTTGCGGCAGCAACAATCTCCTGTCGGCCACCGTAGCTCAATGCTAAGATCAGCCTAAGCCCGGTATTTTGCGTCGTTCTCGCTTCGGCGTGGTCGATGAGTTTGACTACCGACTTCGGCAGTGCGTTGCGGTCGCCGATCACCTGAAACCGAATATTGTTCTTGTGCATTTCGGCAATTTCAGATCGAAGATACAGACGCAGCAAGAGCATTAAGTCTTCAATTTCTTGTTCTGGCCGTTTCCAATTTTCTGATGAAAAACCGAACAGTGTAAGATACGAGACACCGAATTCCGAGGCGGCCTCAACGACACGCCGAACCGCTTCGCCGCCTCTTCGGTGCCCTTCCACCCGAGGAAGACCACGAGCCTTCGCCCAGCGTCCATTACCGTCCATGATAATGGCAATGTGCGCAGGCATCGCTTCGTCGTTTTGAGCGGCGGAAACGGTAACCATTCCTAGACCTGCATAATCTCTGCTTCTTTTACAGCCAACAATTCGTCGATCGACGTTATGTGCTCGTCCGTCAATTTCTGAATTTCATCGGCCTGCGATTTCTGATCGTCCTGCGAGATTTCGCCGTCGCGCTCCATTTGCTTCAGCGTATCCATTCCATCCCGACGCACATTGCGAACGGCGATCTTACCCTGCTCCGCGTAGCGTCCAGCAACCTTCTTTAACTCAATGCGTCTTTCTTCACTAAGATCCGGAATTGGTATGCGTATTAAATTGCCTTCAGTTTGCGGGTTTAACCCCAATTCGGACTCGATGATCGCCTTTTCCACTGCCTTGGCCAATTGCTGGTCCCAAACCTGGACGGTCAATAGGCGCGCTTCGGCCACGTTCACTGTGCCGACTTGATTGATAGGCATCTGCGATCCATAGGCTTCAACGGTAAGTGGCTCAAGCAAGTTAGCGGAAGCGCGGCCCGTCCTAAGACCGTTGAACTCACGGTCCATGGCATCCAGTGCCCCGCCCATCCGTCGCTTAATGTCGTCTAAATCAACCTCGGCCATGACTTAACCTCCATGGTCAATGATCGTGCGCCGGCCTTCACCTTTGATGACGCCGGCGAATGCACCTTTATCGTATATTGAGAACACAACGATAGGTATGCTGTTTTCCCGCGCCAGAGAAATTGCCGAAGCATCCATGACTTTCAAGTCTCGCGCCAAGACATCGTGATAGCTCAGGCTATCGTAACGTTCCGCATCCTGATTCTCGACCGGGTCGGCGCTGTATACGCCGTCGACCTTGGTTGCCTTAAGCAAGAGGTCACAGTTCATTTCAGATGCGCGCAGCGCGGCGGCGGTATCGGTAGTGAAAAAAGGGTTCCCCGTCCCAGCGGCGAAGATTACGACCCTGTTCTTTTCCATGTGCCGGACGGCGCGCCGCCGGA
>CAXGSZ010000297.1:0-4277 GCA_964012455.1 uncultured Alphaproteobacteria bacterium | reverse complement strand
CTGCGTCAGCGGATAAGAGCTGCGCGTGAAAAAGACTGACGAATACGACTGGGCCGAGGACGCGATCGCGTCCTATGCCTTGGCGATCCAGACGCTCCGGGAGCGGTATCTTGAGGATCGCCTGCCAGGTGAAAGTGCGAAGGAATGGCTGGAGCGAACGGGTCAATAAAGGTTTGTAGATTTCCTATGCAACCCCATGCTTTCTGGTGTTGAAGAATTTCTACAAACCTTCACATAAGTCATTGATTGATATGGGTTAGGGCAGTCCCGTAGGGGTCACCATTCGTATTATAAGTATCTAATTTTATTCGTGAAACACGAAGGTTAGACAATCTAATACGCAAGGTTAGACAATTTTGTTCCTGTTTTGACCTTGTTTGGCTTCTCTGTCCTTCACTTCTTGCGCCAACACCCGGCGATTCGCGGCCTTGGTGTAACGCTGCACTTCCGACAATGTTTTCCACCCACCAATTGCTGCGATTTCGTTTGTGGAATAACTTTTAAGAACCAGTCGCTGCACCGCCGACTGAGCCCCACGGCGACATCATATGCCGTGTAGAATGCCACGTGAACGGACCCGACCTGCCATTGTGGGAGCGAGTGTTGAGATAGGCCGGCGTGCTACGGGTCACGGTACACGAGGCACGCGGCCGGCTGATCGCGGGCCTCGTCATCTTAGCACGGGCGTGGCTTTGATGATCGAATAGAATTCCAGAAATTTGATTTGTCCGGGTAACGGCTAGTTTATTGTTTAAAGTTCGATGGACGATGAAAGGTAAGCTCATGTCTGCGTGCGCAATTCAAGTGAATCCGTTATCCGACTCCGGTTTCTTCGCCGAAGTTGTCGGCGCCGACCTTCGCGACCCTGGGGATGACGAGCAGTTTGACAAGATTAAAGCGGCGCATCTGGCCCATGGGGTTATCGTTATCCGGGATCAGACGATGACGCCGGTCCAACAAATCGCCTTTTCGAAACGTTTCGGTCCGCTCGCGATCCATGTGTTGGAGGATCAATTGCTGGCGGGTCATCCGGAAATTCTATTGGTCTCTAACAAAACCAAGGACGGGAAATATGTTGGCTTGCCAGATGCCGGGCGTTACTGGCACACGGACCAATCCTATGAGCCGAAGCCCGCTTTAGGCTCTTTCCTTTTTGCGAAGGAAATCCCGGCGGACGGGAGCGGCGATACCTTGTTCTGCGACATGGCTGCTGCCTACGAAGCCTTGTCGAATGAAATGAAGCAACGACTCAACGGCCTTCAAGGGATGCATATCTACAACCATAGTCATAAGGCCTTCCATCTCAGCGACGCGCAGCGCGACCGCTTGCCCGGCAGCCAACACCCGATTATCCGCACGCATCCCGAGACCGGGCGGAAAGCACTCTATCTCGGCGGCAAGATTCTGAAATACGTGATCGATATGGACGAAGCGGAGAGCGCCGCGCTTCTCGACACGCTCTACGCCCATTGCATGTCCGACGCCTTCGTCTATCGGCACAAATGGACGCAGGGCGATGTGGTGTTTTGGGACAACCGCTGCACCATGCATTTTGCGCAACCTTATGACGACGCGAAGTATACCCGCCACATGCACCGGACGACGGTGCAGGGCGATGTGCCGGTTTGAGGGCAGCGGCCGTGCAGACCTGTAGAAGCCGGGCGTCCGCTCAAATCTTTAAGAGACACGCACTCGCTAGGCGATTCGCTGCGAGATTAGTCAGTCCGTTTGGAGAAACTCATGCCGCGTCGTACGAAGAAGATCCCGCGCTATTTTGAAGATCTGAAGGTCGGAGAGGTTTGGGAGGCGCCGTCGCGCACGCACACTGAATCGCTATTTTACGCGTTCCAGTTGGTTAGCGGTGATAACCGGCCGCTTCACTATGATATGGAGTATTGCAAGTCGCTCGGCCTGCCCGGGCTTTTGGCGCATGGGTATCAAGTCTTGGCACAAACAGCCCCTGGCGCATCGGACATGTCGCGGGGCGATACGGAGATCCGTATTCTTGGCATGCTCGAGACGAGTGCGAAGTTCCTGAAAGGTGTCTATTCAGGTGATACGCTTTATCCGGCCTTGGAGATCGTTGAATTGATTGAGCAAAACACGACTGGTGTCATGGTTCTCCGGACGAGCGTACATAACCAGAAGGACGAGCTCTGCCTCGAGGGGGAGTTGCGAATGTTAGTTGCCAAACGCTCTCGCGAAGCGGCCACGTGAGTATCCCGACGAACGCGGAGGTTGTGGGCCGATTTCTGGGCCGGATGGCGGAATGTCACCTGCCGGTGGAAGTGATCGAAGCCGCCAAGCGCTGCCTCATCGATTGGGTAGGAGTGACCATAGCCGGTGGTCGGGAGCCGGTCGTAAAATCTATAGCCGCCTATATCGGTGTCGAAGACGGCCTTGTGCCGCACATTGGGCCGACAGTGGACGCCGAAAAATCAGCTTTGCTAAATGGTGTGGCGGCGCATGCGCTTGATTTCGACGATACGCATATACCGACGGACTCGCACATCAGCGCGGTGACGTGGGCCGCGTTGCTCGCGCTTGCCGATCCGCGCCGACATAGCGGGCTCCAACTGATACGGGCATTTGTCGCAGGCTATGAAGTAGCGGCAAAACTGTCTGGCCGGCGGTTCGGCTTTAGTTTGCAGTTTCGTTGGTTTCATCCCTCTGCCGTGATCGGCCGCTTGGCTTCGAGCGCGGCCGCTTCGGTCTTACTCTCGCTTTCCAGCGATAAGGCAGCGCATGCGGTAGCGCTTTCGACGGCAAAGGCCGCCGGCTTGCGAGCCTCCTTGGGCGGGATGGGAAAACCGATGCAGGTGGGCGACGCGGCGAAGGATGGTGTGGTCTGCGCCCGCATGGCTGCCGCCGGCGTTGAAGCGGACCTCGATTTGCTCGCGCCGAATGGCGGGTTTATTCGCGCGTTCGTCCAAGATCGCTCCGCGCAACTCGCGGACTTATTGGACTCGAAACTCGGTCAGGAATGGGCGGTATTGCACACCTCGATCAAACCCTATGCTTGTTTGCACGGCATTCACCCCTCGATTGATGCCGCTCGCGAAGTGGCGGCTGATGTCACGTCCGACGATGTCGCCGCCATACGCGTATTCGTCGCACCTGGGGTTAAGAAAGTCGCTTGCTTCGAACAACCTGCAACATCGCTCGAAGCAAAGTTCAGCGTTCATTACTGCGTGGCAGCCGCACTCGTCGGCGTGCCAATGGGGGCTGGGGGATTCAGCGAAACGTCGGTAGACGAGGCAAATATTCGCCGTCTGATCTCTTTGACTGAAGTCTTGTCGGAGGACGGGCGAAAAATGGTCGATTCTGCTATTGAGGTCGACTTAAGGGACGGCACGACCTTGCGCGGCGAAACTGCCTTGTCCCGAGGTCATCCCGGTAACCCCTTGAGCGTCGAGGAACTAGAACGGAAGTTTGTCGACCTTGTTGAACCAATCCGCGGGCCTGCCGCGAAGGAACTGCTATCGGTAATCCAACAATTCGAAAGTTTCGACACCGTGGCCGACTTTAGGAAACTCTGCCACTAAGAATTTCAGTAATTCGATTCGACGTCTAGAGACAATATATTGTGTATATGGTTGCCGTTTAATACAACATGCGGTAGAAACCTTTACTGTTGAGGTAATCTCAACGAGTAGTCCTCTCCTTTGTGTTTCCCAACTTCACCCGGTCTCTTTCCAGAGGCCGGGTTTTCTTATGGAGGTGACCAAAGTGTCGTCAATTATACTAACGCCAAAGCAGCATAAATTCTGTCTCAAGTACGTTGAAAGCGGTAATGCATCGCTGGCTTACCGTGAAGTTTATGACTGCAGTGGATCAAAACCGTCGACCGTAAGTCGAAAAGCCAAAGAGCTGCTCGATAACGGCAAGATTACGGCTACGATTAACGAGCTATCGAACATGCATCAGCAGCGTCATCAAATCACCATAGAAAGCTTATCCAATCAATTGGACGAAGATCGATATTGCGCGCGTCAAAATGGGCATTCCGCGGCTGCCGTTTCAGCAACAATGGGTAAAGCACGACTGTTTGGTTTGCTGAGAGATCGCTCCGAAATCACGAACCTTCATTCCGTGATGCTTGATGAGAATGCAGAAACTCTCGCGGAGCGGGGGCGTATGATTGCTGCGGCCCTGACAAAGTGCGCCAATCAGACGGGACACGGTTGTGATTGAATTTCGCCCGGATGTTTGCTTTTATAATTTTAGCATTTAGAGAGGGCTGACGCGCCCCGCCAACCTGCTGCTTGAGCAAGGTG
>CAXGSZ010000296.1:0-4288 GCA_964012455.1 uncultured Alphaproteobacteria bacterium | reverse complement strand
CCTGACGCGTGCTCTCGCGAACCACAATGTCTTGTTTTTCCGAGATCAACCTGAATTGACACCGGAGCAGCAGATCCAATTTGCGCGGCGCTTCGGCGAATTGCATCTTCATCCCGCGGCGCCCAAGGGCGCGGAACACCCGGAACTATTTGTCATTCACACGCATGGTGAGTCCTTCGTCAATAACGGAGCAGATTGGCATACTGATGTTTCATGCGACGAGGAGCCGCCGCTCGGCACAATGCTGCAAATTCATCGAACGCCCGGTTCCGGTGGAGATACGCTGTTCGCGAACATGTACGCAGCCTACGATGCGTTGTCTGAGAAATTTAAGTCACTACTCGATGGAAAGATCGCGGTTCACGATTCGGAGCGTGCCTATCGCGGACGATATAGCGACAAGGGCGTGGACGATACCGGCGTGACTTTTCCCACCGCAGAGCATCCTGTCATACGAACACATCCGGTCTCGGGCCGCCGGGCGCTCTACGTGAACGAAACATTCACGAAGCGTATTCGGGGAATGACCGAAGAGGAAAGTGACGCTATCCTTGAGTTTCTCTATCGGCATATGGCTCGACCTGAGTTTCAAGTTCGGTTTCATTGGGAGCAGAATTCCATTGCCTTCTGGGACAACCGCTGCACGCAGCACCTGGCCATGTGGGACTACTGGCCAAACGAACGCTATGGCCACCGAGTTACGGTGAAAGGCGACAAGCCGTTCTATCGGGCAAACTGACGCAAGATGTATCCTGGCACATATGCGAAACAAACGCCGGACAAAGCGGCAGCGATCGACGCCGTCACCGGCGCCATCTTATCATATCGGGAGCTTGACGAACAATCGGCGCAATTGGCGCGCTACTTGATGTCAGTCGGTCTTCAGCGTGGCGATACGCTGGCAATCAACCTTGAGAACCGTCTGGAGTTCTTCGTCGCGACCTGGGCGGCCCTGCGTAGTGGACTCTATCTTGTCACTGTTAACCGGTTCCTGCCAGCGCACGACGTCGCCTACATTTTAAGCGATAGCGGCGCCAAAGCGGTGATTATGTCCGGCTATCTCAAGGATGTCGCGCGTGACCTGCTTCCTATGATACCGGATTGCCCGCACCGACTAATGATCGAAGCCGAGGTCGCGGGGTGGTCCTCCTATGAGAATGCTCTGACCGGACAGTCTACATGGACCCTAGAGGATGAAAGAGCGGGCGATCATATGCCCTACAGCTCAGGGACGACGGGAAAGCCAAAAGGAATTCGCCGCGAGCTCGCGGAACGAAATATAACTGACGAACCGCCCTTCCTTGATTCGTTTCGCGCATATGGGTTTGACGAAGACACGGTCTACCTTTCCCCGGCGCCTCTGTATCATGCGGCGCCGTTTTCCTTTACCAACCGGACCCAGGTGTTTGGCGGCACGGTTGTAATGATGCCCCGTTTCGATGCACTCGAATCGCTTCGTCTCATCGAAAAATACAAGGTGACGCATAGCCAATGGGTGCCGACAATGTTTATCCGCATGCTTAAGCTCGAAGACGCCGATCGCGTGCGTCACGATCTCTCTAGTCATCGGGTTGCCATTCATGCTGCCGCCCCTTGTCCGGTGGAGGTAAAGCATCGGATGATCGATTGGTGGGGGCCGATCCTTCAGGAATATTACGCCGCCTCTGAGCGCAACGGCTCGACACGGATCACAAGTGAAGAATGGCTGAAGAAGCCCGGTTCTGTTGGCAAGGCCGTGCTTGGGAAAATCCGGGTCTGCAACGACGACGGAAAGGAACTGGGGCCTGGTGAAGATGGGACTGTGTATTTTGAACGCGAGGCCGTGGTCTTCACCTATCATAACGACCCGGAACGCACGAAAGAGGCACAGCATCCCGAGTATCCCAATTGGTCGACGATGGGTGATGTGGGGCATCTGGACGAGGAGGGCTATCTCTATCTTACGGACCGTAAGAGCTTCATGATCATTTCCGGCGGTGTGAATATTTATCCGCAGATGATCGAGGATGCGCTTTGTCTACATCCGAAAGTTACCGATGTCGCCGTTATCGGTGTGCCGAATGAAGATTTTGGCGAAGAAGTGAAGGCGATCGTTCAACCCGCACAAGGTATTCCGCAGGATGATGCGACGCGCGATGAGTTGTTTGCATTTTCCCGTGAACGACTTGCTGCCTACATGATCCCGCGTTCCATCGACTTTCGAGACGAACTACCGAGACTACCGACCGGCAAACTTTACAAGAAGCAGTTAAGGGCGGAGTTTTGGCCATAGTTTGCCAATACAATTTTCGCACACGTGTATTTTGCCGGATGAAGCGAGATTGCAAATCCCACGGTTTCCAGGAAACACGAATTTGAAGAGTAGTTGGAGCCTTTCATGCCCCATGACGACACCCTGAAACAGCTCGAGGAACGCCGTGCGTTCGCCCTCTCCATGGGTGGAGAGAAGCGATTGGCGCGGCATCGCGAGGGGGGAAACCTCGATGCGCGGGCACGCCTGGCGCATCTTTTCGATGACGGTGCAATGGTCGAAAGCGGCATGCATGCTCGCTCGGCGCGCGCCGAAGTGCGTGACAAATCTCCGGCCGACGGGAAAGTCGCCGGATTCGGCAAGGTCGATGGTCGCTGGGTTGCAGCAATGTCGAACGATTTCACCGTGATGGGCGCTTCCAGTGCCCTGATCAACGGCAAGAAGATGCGGCACCTCAAAGAAACTGCGAATACCCAGGGCATGCCGCTTATCTGGATGGGCGAGTCAACCGGCGCTCGAATGCCGGACCGTATGGGTGCGTCGGGGCGTGCGATTCTTGGTTCCGACGCGGCGGAGTACCGGCGCCTCCGCGAGACCCCCTGGGTCGCCGTGCAGTTGGGGGACAGCTATGGGTCGCTCACATGGTACGGCTGCATGTCTGATTTTGTCGTGATGAAGAAAGGCGCGGCGATGGCGGTAGCGAGCCCGCGTGTCACTTCGCTTGCGATCAACCAGCCGATTGATAAAGAGGACCTGGGTGGCTGGCGGATGCACACGCGGGTCAGCGGCCTCGTCGACTATGCGACCGATACGGACGAGGAAGCCATCGATCTCGTTAAACAGTTTCTGTCCTACCTGCCTAGCCATGCGAATGAAGCGCCTCCCACGCGGGATATTCCCGAGGGATCAGGTGATGCCATGGATGGTATCCTCGATCTGGTACCTCAAGAACGTCAGAAGGTTTATGACGTACGGAAGGTCATTTCGGCAATCGTGGATAAGGACAGTCTGTTCGAGCTAAAACCCGACTATGGAAAAACTGCGACAACTGCCTTTACGCGTATCGCGGGGCGCACGGTCGGTTTCATTGCAAACAACCCGATGTTCAAGGGCGGTGCTATTGATCCGGACGGCTGTAACAAGGTCACGAGTTTTATGGTGCTTTGCGACAGTTTCAATATTCCGTTGGTGCTTCTTGTGGACGTTCCAGGCTTCCTGATCGGTGTCGAGGGTGAGCGCATTGGCGCGCCGGGTCGGATCATGAACTGGATGAATGCACTGCAACTCGTCACGGTGCCGAAATTCTCGATCATTCTGCGGAAGAGTTACGGGCAAGCCTATCTCAATATGGGTGGCGGTCGCAACAGCGATGAAGTCGCTCTCTGGCCATCGGCCGATCTTGGTTTTATGGACCCGCGCGTAGGCGTCAATGTCGTATACGGTATCACGCGGGACGACGACCCCGAAGAGTTTGAACGGCGGGTTGCCGAACTCGATCGGGATTCAGAACCATGGGAGTTGGCGGAGCTCTATGAGGCGCAGGATGTGATTGATCCACGCGAGACGCGCCAATACCTGATCGACATGTTGGATATCTATGAGGGCCGTATGTCCGGCGGAATTGGCGAGCATCTAATGGCGAACTGGCCGACCAGCTTCGTCTAGATATAGACCCACATCCGATAGACGCTGCCCGAATGCTATGTGAGTTCTTGATGCCTCTGCAATAGTGCATGTTAGATGATCGTCCCCTTGGGGCAAGTAGCAAGTTTCCGTTGGGATACTTGAGATCGTGTGGGGGGATGACACCCGGGTCACGAGGTCTGTTGGCAATTCTTTTTCTTTGTTGCCGTAGGGTCCTCTCAGCGCCGGATCCAGCGGGTTATCGCCGCCGGTGGTTTGGTCGCGATAGTAGTCGGTATTACGGACGTCGCGTGCCGGTTCAGTCGTGAATAAACCAACGAGTATCTTCTCGGCATTTTCGGCCGGATTAGCTTGCGAAAGAGAACGTATTCGACGGTTCGTGAGCGAAGGAGC
>CAXGSZ010000295.1:0-4292 GCA_964012455.1 uncultured Alphaproteobacteria bacterium | reverse complement strand
CGAGCACCAAGCGTCACCCCGCCACAGTGCGAGCCCGCGCCGCCGCGGATAGTGACGGCAAGCTCACAGGAATCGATATGGAAGTCGATTTCAACACCGGCGCATATGCCTCCTGGGGGCCGACCGTCGCGGACCGGGTGCCGGTGCATGGTAGCGGGCCGTACTTCGTGCCGCATGTCCGCATGCGGACCCGCGCCGTTCATACCAACGAGCCACCCTCCGGTGCGTTTCGAGGCTTCGGTGTTCCGCAGGCAGCAATGCTGCAGGAGCAGCTTTTCGACGACCTGGCGGCCAAACTAGACTTTGACCCGCTGGAATTCCGGCATCGCAATGCCATCCGGCGCGGACAGGCGACCGCGACAGGCCAGATCCTGCAGCACAGCGCCGGTCTCGCCGAATGCCTTGAGGCGCTTCGCCCTGCATGGAACGAGTTGAGAGACTGGGCGGAGCAGCACAATACGTCCACGAACGGGACGACCCGACGCGGTGTGGGTGTCGCCTGCATGTGGTACGGCTGCGGCAATACGTCGATGTCAAACCCGTCAACGATGCGCGTCACCCTGGACCGCGACGGACAACTCACGCTTTTCAACGGCGCAGTGGATATCGGGCAAGGTAGCTATACGATCATGCTGCAAATTTGCGCCGATGCACTCGGACTGCCGACAAGTGCCTTCGACCTGGTTCACGGCGACACCGATCTAACACCCGACGCCGGCAAAACGTCCGCATCGCGGCAGACATTTGTCTCGGGCAAGGCGGCTTATCTTGCGGGCCGCGACTTGCGCGGACAAATCCTACGCCTCGCCAATATGGGCGATGGTGGCACGCTGAGCCTTGACGGCAGTCGAGTTGTGGTCAGCGAGGATGGCCGGGACACCACGCTCGAACTCGCCGAACTTCCAACCATCGATATGGGCGTCTACGTCCTGCAGGGTGAAGGCACCTACGATCCGCCCTCAACCTTGCTCGATGAGAATGGACAGGGCGATCCCTATGCGACCTACGCCTTTGCCGCACAGATTGCGGCGCTAGAGGTCGATCTGACACTTGGGACCGTTAACCTCGAACGTATCGTCGCGGCGCACGACCTCGGCAAGGCAATCAATCCGACGCTGGTCGAAGGACAGATCCACGGCGGTATCGCGCAGGGCATCGGCCTCGCGCTGATGGAAGAGTACATTCCCGGGCGCACCGAAAACCTGCACGACTACCTGATCCCGACTTTCGGTGATGTGCCGGATATCGATGTGATCTTGGTCGAGGACCCGGAGCCCGAAGGCCCATACGGCGCTAAGGGCATCGGCGAACCGGCCCTGGTGCCTACGGCACCCGCCATTTTCAACGCCATAAGCCATGCGACAGGCGTGAAGATAACGCGAGCGCCACTTCTGCCGCATAGGTTGAAAGCCGCGATCGATGCCAAAGCTAGGGAGGCGTGATGAAAGACGAACAGAAATCCGCGCCTCAGGGGATAGACCGCACCGAAATGTTTGGCGCCCGCGAAGGCGACGAAGGAATCATCCGATGCGACGCATGTCCCGTCTTGTGCCGCATTCGACCAGGGCGCTCTGGCGCCTGCGACAGGTACGCGAACGTAGATGGCCGATTAATCCGCACGGACCCTTTAGTCATGGCGCAGCGGACCCGCGACGTGGGTGGCGAGATGGTGCCGTTCCTTGCAAACGAGCCAAACTGGGACGGCAATCCGATCACCGGCTCGGATGTCTTCGTCACCGGTATCGGGTCGGGCACGACATACCCGGACTACAAACCGGCCCCATTCATCATCTCGAGCGATTACGAAGGCGTCGATACCGTGACCGTAGTGACCGAGGGGATTTTCAGCTACTGCGGCGTTAAGGTGAAGATCGATACCGACCGCAACATCGGCTCGGAAACCGCGGCCGTGCGGTCCAAGGGCGAACATGTGGGGCACGTGACGACGGCGGAGTACGGCTCTCAGATGCTCTCACTTGGCGGCGTCAATCATCTGACGGGCGGCACCAAAAAAGAAGGAAACATTACCTGTGGCGTCATGAAGGCACTGTGCAACAAGCAACCGGTCGAATTGACAATCGACGATGGTTCCAGCTTGGTCGTGCAGGCAGGCAAGGCGCCAGTTATCGACGGGATCGTAGAGCGGCGGATGCGGGTCGGCTGCGGATCAGCGACAATCGGTATCTTTGCCCAACAATGGCATGGCGAAGCTGACGAGGTCGTCGTGGTCGACGACCATATCACGGGTGTCCTATCCGAACATCAGGCGGGCAAAGTCCTACACATGCCATCGACTGGTATTCGCATGCGCGGCCGCCGTTCCACGCCGGGCCGGTACTTCCAGGTCGCCGAACCGGGGTCCGGATGGGGCGGCACGGATATTAAGGACCCGCTTGAGATCATCGAGGGCTTCGACGAGAAGGTCGCCTGGCCCGGGATGCGGCTGTTAATGACGAGCACAACCGGGGAGGACGCCCTTTATTGCATCCTCGATGAGGACCTTAATCCGGCAGAGGAAGATATGCCACATCCGCTACAGGTCGTAGTTGAGCGGATCGGAGAGAATTGCGAGCCCTCGCTGTCGACCGTCCTCTTCATGAGCGGCGCCGGCGGATCGCTGCGCGCCGGTGTCACGGAGAATCCAGTGCACCTCACGCGCTCGGTGCGCAACCGTCTGACCCGGGTCACGATGGGCGGTGCTCCGGTCTATGTTTGGCCTGGCGGCGGCATCACAACGATGGTTGATGTCCTGCAGATGCCGGACGATTCCTTTGGACATATCCCAACCCCGGCGATTGTCGCGCCCATCGAGTTCACGCTTGCGCGAAATGATTACGCCGAACTAGGCGGGCATGCAGGGCATATCACGTCTTTGACCGACGTGGTAGAAGAGTTCATGGACGTGGCGCGGCGGGAGTCGTGGCATCCTGACAATCCGTGGCCGCTGGATCGGAGAACGGTATAACGGCATGACGCTCGCAGTCGACAATCCAGAATCCGCAACCGTTTTCGACGGTGCCCAATCAGCACCACTCGGCAGTGACCGGCTACACCTTAACGAAGGCCCCATGGACTTGATCATCGGCGTCGAGGGATCAAAGAAATCAGTTAGTGAGGCGTTTCAGCGCGCTGAAACTCGTTTCCAGGGGATCCTCGCGGGCCTCGTCAGTGAACTATCCATCTTGCGCCAGCCAGTCGGGGCGGCACCACCCGTGGTCACCGGCAGCGTTGCAAAACGCATGGTAGACGCCGTCATGCCGCACGCGGATAGCTTTGTCACGCCGATGGCCGCGGTTGCGGGCGCGGTCGCAGATGAGATTCGCGACGCGATCGCCGACACCGGTAACTTGCACAAAGCGTACGTCAACGATGGTGGCGACATCGCTCTGTTTCTGACATCCGATACAGAAATGAAAGTCGGACTTGTCCCTGCATTGCGGAGTAGTCGACTTGGAGGCAGTACGACAATCTCGGCGGATTTGCCAATGCGCGGCGTCGCAACCAGCGGAATGGACGGACGCAGTTTCTCCTTCGGCATCGCCGACGCCGTGACCGTGCTGGCGCCGACAACAGCAGCTGCGGACGCGGCGTCAACACTCATCGCCAATGAAGTCGATATCGATCACCCCGCGATTCAACGCGTGCCCGCAATGTCGCTTGATCCCGATTCGGATCTTGGCGACCGTTTGGTCACCGTCGAACGCGGTCCGCTGCCGGGAGCACTTATCGACGAAGCACTCACCAATGGCCTACGATATGCCCGGTGGGCAATTTCGCAAGGACTGATCAACGACGCGTATCTCGCGTGCGCCGGACAAACCCGGATTGCCGGTGGAACGCTATTGGATTTAACGAAAAACCAGCAAACTTGAGGAAGGCTCCCACCGCGGGCGCCAAGAGGAGGACAACAGGTGATCGATCCGATATTGATTGAAGAGCAAATTGGTCGCTTTCTGATGGAAGATATCGGCTTCGGTGATTTGACCTCGACTATCATGATTGACGAAGCCACAACCGGCACCTTCGACGTCAATGCCCGCGAAGACATCGTCGTTGCAGGACTGGAGGTTGCGGGAGCCATATTCCGACGCTGTGATCCGGACTGTAGCTACGATCCGCGCGTCACCGATGGCGACCACATCAACAATGGCACAAAGATGGCGCGCATTTCGGGAAATGCCAGACGCCTACTGACCGCCGAACGAACAGCCCTGAATATTCTCCAGCACCTTTCCGGAATCGCTACTTTGACGTCGCAATACGCCAAGGAGATTGAAGGTACCGGCGCGACA
>CAXGSZ010000294.1:0-4293 GCA_964012455.1 uncultured Alphaproteobacteria bacterium | reverse complement strand
CGGGGGAGGACATGATACGGCGCACCACACCGAAGACGTGCGAGACCGTACCGGCAATTGGTCTCGGTACCCGGCGGGCTTTTGATGTCGGTGCTCCGAATGATGGCCACCGCGCCTGTCTGGACCTCCTATTTGAGGCCGGAGGTGGAATAATCGATGCCTCGCCTATTTACGGCCTGGCCGAAGGTGTTGTCGGTGGGTTGCTGACAGGAAAAGAAGAACGCTATCCCGCCTTTATCGCTACCAAGGTCTGGACGGAATGTCGGTACCAAGGGATCGCTCAAATGGAAGAATCCTTGCGACGGTTTCAACGCGGCAGTATCGACCTCTCATGCAGACTCACAACCTGATAGACTGGCAGATTCATATCGAGACGCTGCGCCTTTGGAAGGCAGCGGGAATTTCTCGCTAAATAGGCTTGACCCACTATGCCAGCGGTGCCATCGATCATTTGGTTTCGGTAATGGAGCGCGATGAAATCGACTTCGTCCAGATGGCCTATTCCATCGGCGAACGGGCGGTCGAGGACAGCTTACTGCCGATCGCTGCTGAGTGCGGCATCGCCGTTATCGTCAATCGGCATTCGAAGGGGGAGGGCTGTTTTCCTCGGTTGAGGGTGTGGATTTTCCGGTGTGGGCTGTGGGCGCGAGTTGTAATGGTTGGTCGCAATTCTTTTTGAAGTTTGTGCTTTCGCATCCGGCAGTGACGTGTGCCATTCCGGCAACGTCCAGTCCGGCCCATATGGCGGATAATCTTGCGGCGGGGCGGGGAGTTCTGCCAAATACTCTTTTGCGCCAGCGAATGGTCGAATTCTGGGAGGACGTTTGAACCGTCGCCCTCATATACTGGCATCTTCAATCATTTGCGGATTAACATAGTGTTGCTAACCATAGCATCATCTCTCGAGGGGAAGAATCGTGGACGCTGTGACTCCGACAAAATACGACCCGAAGACATTCGAAGGACTGACCTTCCACAATGCTGTTGCGGCGTTTAATGATGGTTCGGATTCACCTCGCGATTATCTTGAGCGGTGCCTTGCGACCATTGCGGAAAAAGAGCCGACCATAAAGGCCCTCTCGGCTATCAACGAAGACGGTGCACGCGCGGCAGCCGACGAAAGTGGTGCACGGTGGAAGTCCGGCAATCCACTTTCTACCATCGACGGTATGCCGATCGGTATCAAGGATCTCCTGGAGACGAAGGACATGCCGACGCAAATGGGTTGTGACGCCTATGAAGGCAACTTCCCGAAACGCGACAATGCTGCAGTATGGGCGCTGCGACAGGCAGGCGCCGTTATCCTGTGCAAGACCGTAACGGCTGAGCTTGGCGGGTCCCATCCTGGACCGACGAATAATCCTTTTGACCTGGCGCGGACGCCGGGTGGATCGTCTTCGGGTTCCGCAGCCGCGGTTGCGTCCAACATGCTTCCTGCGGCGATTGGCACACAGGTCGGCGGATCGATCATTCGGCCGGCAGCGTTTTGCGGGAATATCGCAATCAAGCCGAGCCAAGGCGCCATAAACCGTGGTGAGCGTCAGGCTACAAGTATGAGCACACATGGTGTTCACGCGAACTCTATCGAGGATATGTGGCAGGTAGCAATCGAGATCGGGAACCGGGCAGGAGGGGACCGCGGATACCCTGGTCTCGTCGGCTCGATTAGTCCACCGGCCGGGGGTCGGCCGAACCGACTTTATGTCATGCAAGGGGATGGTTGGGATATCCTCGACGACAGGAGCAAATCGGCGTTCCGCACCTTGTTGGCACAACTCGAGGACGATGGAGTTGAGATTTTGTGGCGTGATGATGATCAGTCCCATATGGCCCTGGAACAGGCCATTACAGGTGCCAGCGACGTGTGCAGCCGTATCACCAGTTGGGAAAATCGTTGGGCACAACGCAATCTCGTCGATGAGTTCCCAGATAGCGTCAGTGAAAGGGCCAAGGCGACGCTTGCCAAGGCGGAAGCAATGTCGCCTGCCGACTATCGTGATGCGCTATCAAGGCGTGCCGTGGTGCAGGCTTGCCACAAACGTATGGCACCGTTTGCGGACGCGGCAATCAGCTTTGCTTGTCCGGGGCCTGCACCGCTTCATCCGAACGATGTGCCGGGTGAGCCACTTGCACCGCGTCCGACCGGCGATGCCATTTGTAACTATCCAAGTTCGATGCTATTCGCGCCTGCGGTCACTATGCCGTTGCTCGGCGTAGGCGGCCTCCCCGTTGGAGTTCAGGTCGTCGGCCAGCAAGGAGATGATGCCCGAATGACTGCGATTGCTCGCTGGATCATGGAGAATGTTGAGCCCGTTAGAGTCGATTGATCCACGATCTGACGGATTGTGCTCTGAGCGATCAAGTCAACGCTTCTCCGTCCAGCTTTCAGAGAAGGCCAGCGCGCAGGTGCTGAAGGGGTGGCCCTCGCGCTCCGTCGGCCAGGGTTGGCCCGCTGCATCGACACCGTTTATCGTCAGACGGGCTCCTGAAACCGGAACCAGGACGGTACATACGCCATATGGTCGATCACCGGGTTCTGTGTGAATAAGCAATGGATCACCCGGATTGTACCAGGTGAGTTCGAGCTCTTCGTCGAAAGCTTCAATCCGCTCCGTCCAGAAATCGCGGTAGTCTCCGTACTTTGAAAATTCCGCCTCGGTCACGGAAATGGCGGTATTGGCAGTCTCTTCGTTGAGCATGCCCTGTACTGTTTTCTGGAGCCAACGGGTCATGGCGATGTTGTCCGAATAGATGCGCCAACGGTTGTCGGTGAGTTCGCTCTTTAGATAGAGGACATGGCCCGGCCCGGCGGGTGAAAACAGGATGCGCCAGTAGCTTGCATTGGTCGAGACTGGCCCGTCCTCCGATACGCTCAATCGTATGAATGGATTTTCGCCCGTCAGGACGACGCGATGGAGGTCTACTGTCATGACTACTCTCCTCTATAGGCCTTGGCGCACACGGGGAAAGACTTCCTCTGCGAGAAGCTGCATCGTCTCCATCGATCGCGCAACCTCCAGGCCCGGCCAGTGCATGCTCATAACGATGTGGTTCATGCCAATACGTTTATTGAATTTGATTATCTGCTCAGTGACGTCGTCGGGAGATCCGATGAAGAATCGATCTTGTAGGAGTTCTTCGAACGGCTGACCCAATTCATCCGCTTCGCCGGCCGAAACACGTGCTTGGCCAAGCCCCCAAGAATGATAGGCGTGATACTTCGTCATAATCGGTTCCTCGGCAAGGCGATAGGCCTCTTCGCGCGTCGGCGCCACAAAGACTTCCCGGCGTACGGGGAATTCCTCGGGGAATGGCTTGTCGACAAGATCGAGCTCCCGCTTGTAGGTATCCAGCTGGCTGGCGATCGAATCAAGGCGATCGTTCGGTCCGACGTACCAACAAGTGCCCATTTGGGCTGCTCTTTTAATGGCGGCGTCGGCGGAAGCACCGATCCAGATCGGCGGGTGGGGCTCCTGCACAGGAGGTGCGGAGCACGACGCATCGTCGAGTTCGAAGTGCGAACCTCTTAAGGAGACTTTGTCCTCGGTCCAGAGACGGATAATCGCAGCTAGGTTTTCCTCGAAGCGACGTCCGCGCTGACCTTTCGATGTTCCGAACGCCTTGAACTCGACATCTCGATATCCCACGCCACATCCGAAGATAACTTTGCCTCCGGTCATGATGTCGAGGGTCCCAAGTTGCTCAGCAACATCGAGTGGTTTGTGCAGTGCCAGCAGTAACACGCCCGTATTAAGGCGTACACTTGGTGCCTCGGCGGCGACGCGGCAGAGGAACGGTACCTGCTGCAGGTCCTGTAGAGGGTGCGTGCTGTAGTGGGAGCCTTTAGTTATTGAATCATAGCCGAGCCGTTCCGCCATGCGCGCTTGTTCCAACATTTCCTGAAACTTGTCCGCCACGGCGTCTTCGCGGGGGAACTGTCCACGCATCATGATACCGAATTGCATTCGTATGCTCCCGTAATCGCTTCTCCGGGTTCAACTTAGGTCGGCCTATGGAGAAGTCTTTTTCGCTCCGGCCCGAAAGAGTCCTCAAACATCATGGTACTCGCGGTACCACGCGACAAAATCTGTGACGCCATCATCAATTGATGTTTTGGGGGCAAACCCGAAATCTCGCCGGCTCGCCTCAATATCGGCATATGTTTCCTTTACGTCGCCAGGCTGCATCGGCTGAAAGTCAATTTTAGCCTTATGGTTCGTGGAGCGTTCGATGACCTCAATGAAACGCATCAGAGGCTCAGGCTTATTGTTACCTAGGTTATACAACTTATGT
>CAXGSZ010000293.1:0-4299 GCA_964012455.1 uncultured Alphaproteobacteria bacterium | reverse complement strand
CGTAACTTAACGTCGCCGAACCCTCCGCCGCCGGGAAGCTCCAGGGTAAAGATGTTCCCGCCTTGCACATTGAAGGGCGTTGTCCCTTGGACAGGCTCGCCGTTGAGGAACAAACGCTCGGCGCTGCCGTCTTGGCCCCCTTGCCGACCGACTGGTGGAAAATTCAGCCGTTGCGATAAGAGGACGAGATTTACTGGTGCATCGCCTAGTGTTTCCATAACCACCCGCTGTCCAAGTCCACCTTGATATTGGCCCGAACCGCCGGATCCCGAAAGGAGTGATTTTTCGAGAAACCTTAGTGGAAATGTCCGCTCGAGTACTTCCACAGGCGTATTCGAAACGTTTGTCGGAAAACTCAGTGTGGAAATTCCGTCGGCATCGGCGCGCGCGCCGAGACCACCATTGAAAAAGAAAATACCGGCAGCCATGCGCCCGTTCCGTTGTCCCCGGACGGCAAACCCATGCAATGGAATGCCGCTTTCGGCAGGGACCTTGTCCGGTAATGCCAGCGCGAGGGTATTGAAAATGGCGCTGGTCGAATAGTGGCCGACAGTTGCCCGAGCTTCGACGGCGGCTGGATATCGCGGATTTAGAAAGCAGCCTTCAGGCGCCGTAACGTCGAAGGGGAGCGTATTTCCCTCGTTGTTCCGCACATTGGGCAGCAACACGCATTTGAGCGCATAGATCGAATAGGCGCTGGTATATCCCAATACCGAATTCAGTGGCGACCCGTTTTGCGGCGAACTGCCGGCGAAATCGACGGCGAGGCATTCGCCGCGCACTTTTATAGTGCAATGAATTTCCAACGGATGGTCGACATCAAAAGAGTCGATGGGGGTAATCGAGTGGTACACACCGTCCGGAATGTTCGAGACGGCCCGCCGCATCGCCGCTTCGGAGCGTCCGATGATCTCGGCGGCAATCGCGCTAAGGTCGTTTTGCCCATATTCGGCAAGAAGATGGCTTAATCCGGTGTTCATTTTTTCGCAGGCGCCGACCATGGCATGGATGTCGCCCATGACTTCATCCGGCACGCGGACATTTTGGCGGATCATCTCGATCAAGGTTTCATTCGGCCGGCCTGCGTCATACATCTTCAAAATCGGGATTTGCAGTCCTTCTTCGTAAATATCCTTGTTGTCGGGCGCTCGACGGCGCCCGCCCATATCGGGCATGTGGGCGATCGCACCGGCAAAACCCACAAGCTCGTCTCCGATGAAGATTGGGACGACAGCCGTCAGATCGGGGAGATGCCCAGTCCCAAGCCAGGGGTCGTTGCTGATAATGACGTCGTTCGGCGCCAAGGTCTCCGCCGGATATTTAGACAGAAACGCTTTAACGGAATTCGGCAATGTTCCGATGAAGGAGGGGATACTCCGCGTTGCTTGGCCGACGGCACGTCCGCTCGCGTCGAGGAGCATGCATGTATAATCGTGTGATTCGCGCACCACGGTCGAGAAGGATGTCCGGTGCAGTGTCAGCGCCGCCTCGTCCACCACTGATACCAAGCGTGTCCATAGAATCTCGACGGTGATCGGATCGAGGCCGCTACGTTGCATCTTATCGATCGTCATTGCAGCGTCTTACTCGTCCAATTCTATGATTAGGTTATGTTCCGCTTCAACACGAAACCGCGCATCCGGTCCGATTACGATACTGGTCTCGCGTTCTTCGATCACGGCAGGTCCCTCGCCCGTGTCGCCTTCGGCCAGGGCATGACGATCATAGACGACGCCGTCGAGCGCCGCCCCATCCCCGCAGAACCGCATTGCACGTCGGCCTTTTTCAGGCCCGGTCCGGGAACGATCACGCGAAGCGTGTGTGCCGATTTCCATAGTGTCACGGGGCAGGCCGATCCGGGCTCTCAACGCCACCACCTCGAGTGGGACGGCCGGTGGTACGTGCCCGTAAATTCTCTCGTACTGCGCATTGAATTGTGTTGTCAGCAACGTTGCGGTCGATTGATCAAAAGTCGGATTTTCGCTGGTCAATATTGTGATGTAATAGCCTTGTCCTTGGCATCGCATATCGAATGATGCGTGAAGGCTTGGCGTTAAATCGCCGCCGATCAGAGCACCCAACGCGGCCTCTCCTTGTTTACGCATCTCATCGTATTTCCGAGAGATCAGTGTCCAGTCCAAGCGAGCCAATTCGCCTTCATATGCGCTAACGAGATCGATTGCCGGCGGCGCGACCAAACAGCCGATCGCGGACGCGACGCCAGCACCGAGCGGGCACAGGACGCGGCGCATGCCAAGCTTGCGGGCGATTGCATACGCATGGACCGGACCAGCACCGCCAAACGCAATGAAATTGAACCGCCGAAGATCGATACCACTTTCCGCGGCGTGCGCCCGCGTCGCCGCCGCCATTTTCTCGTTAACCAGATCGTGAATACCCCATGCCACCTGTTCGACAGGCATATCCAGCCTCTCGCCGATATGCGTTGACATTGCTACGCGGCTTAGTGCCGGGTCCAAGGTCATATCGCCACCAAGGAAATGATTCGGGTCAAGGTAGCCGAGTAGAAGATCGCTATCGGTCACAGTAGGCTGGTCGCCACCCAGGCCGTAACATGCCGGCCCTGGCGCGGCGCCGGCAGAATGCGGGCCAACATTCAAAAGGCCCAGATCGTTAACATGTGCGATGCTACCGCCGCCGGCACCGATTTCGAGCAACTCAATTGCCGATATTTGTAACGGCAAACCGCTGCCGCGCTTAAATCGATGTACATGCCCGACCTCAAATGCATTCGTCACTGCCGGTTCGCCGTCGCGGATCACGGAAATCTTGGCCGTTGTGCCACCCATGTCGAAAGCGACCGCATCGGGGATATCCATGGCGGTGCGCGCAAAATGAGCCGCCGCGATGGTTCCAGCCGCCGGGCCTGATTCGATCATACGAACCGGAAAGGATTCCGAGACGTCCCGCGCCGGGCCGATCCCGCCATGCGATAGCATCATGGCAACCTGCGGCTTAAGTCCAAGCTCGTTCAATTCGTCGGACAAGCGTCCGACATAGCGGCGAACCATCGGCTTGACGTAAGCGTCGACCGCCGTCGTGGACGTGCGTTCGTATTCGCGAATTTCGCCCGCCACCTGATGGGAGACGCTAACACTAAGATTGGGATAGACCGTCCTTGCGATTTCGGCCAGTCGGCGCTCATGTTGCGGATAGGCGAAGCCGTTCAGGAGACAGATCGCCACGGCCTCCACTTTATGTTGTTCGACCAGTTCCGCGATCGCATCGGCGGCTGACGCTTCGTCAAGCGGTACGATGACGTCGCCGTCGGCGGAAATACGTTCGGCGACTTCCAGACGCCGCGCCCGAGGTACCAGGGGAACCGGCATTTGGAGATTCAAATCGTATATGTCGTAGCGCGACTCGCGGCCAATCTCGAGCGTATCGCGAAATCCCTTTGTGGTCAGCAGGCCGATCTTGGCGCCTTTACGCTCCAAAACGGCGTTGGTTGCAACGGTGGTGGCATGAATTATTTCGCCGACGTTGGCCGGCGATGTGCCGGTCTTGTCCATGATTTCGCCAGCACCCGCTATCGAACTCCGCGATGGGTCGTCCGGCGTGGTGAGAACTTTGGCGAAGCGCAATTGGCCAGAATTCCGGTCAAGCAAGGTCACATCGGTGAATGTACCGCCGACATCGATCGCCAAACTAATAGAATTCTTTGTCATGCGTTTCGCTGGATCATGGTCGTTCCCCTAACGGCATTAGATTACCGTGGCCCGCCTTTCCTTGACCGGTCCTTGGCCCCTACCTAGGATGGGTCGAGTTAGGCCCGAAGCAAGTGAACTCGGTGTTACATACATCACACAAATTCAAGCTCTTACGTCATGTGCCCAATGGTTTCCAAATTCGCCGAATCCACCACCGGCTCTTCGGTCGTGGAATTTCGGCGCATGGCCGACGTACTTGAAGCCAAAGGCATTACGATCGTCGATTTCGGTATTGGAGAGCCGGAATTTGAAGCTGCGCCAATCGTCAAAAAAGCGCTGATCGATTCTATCAAATCCGGACAGGGAAAGTATGTCGATCCTTCGGGATTACCGGCTTTGCGGGAGGCGATCGCCGCATTCGAGAAAAGCCAACACGGCCTCGTAGCTGACCCTGGCCAAATCGTCGTCACGACGGGTTCCGTTGGAGCATTGTCGCTGGCCAGCCGCGCGTTGTTTGATCCCGGCGACGAAGTCCTTGTGCTTGAACCCTGCTACGGCCCCTACCGCAATCTCACAAAGCTAACCGGCGCCGTTCCGGTCGGGGTCGCGCATCTGGGCGCAGATCTCG
>CAXGSZ010000292.1:0-4300 GCA_964012455.1 uncultured Alphaproteobacteria bacterium | reverse complement strand
CGGGAGAATGTGGTTGAGAGTTGGCGAAGCATCATCCGAGGAGGCGCTCCCGCAATTCGCTGTCGTACACCGGAAGTGTTTCTTTACGGCGATACGGCAACGGTTCTTTGCTATGAAGAAGTTGAAGGTGGATTCCTAATCGCTACCAACGTTTTCGTTCGAGAGGCGGTAGCCTGGAAGATGGTTCATCACCAAGCGGCACCAACCCGGGGCAAACCGCAAGATGCGCACACAAACGAAAAACCACAAGTGAATTGAGGTGATTGCCTCAGCCGCCGGTGACACTCATGTGGCGTCCGACACCCGGACGCTGTTGGCGCCGGTCGATGATAAAATCGTGTCCCTTCGGCTTGCGTGAAATCGCCTCATCAATCGCCTCCGAAATAATGGCGTCGTTGGAACTGGCGCGAAGGGGCGCACGGAGATCAGCAGCATCTTCCTGCCCAAGGCACATGTAGAGCGTTCCCGTACACGTCAAACGCACGCGATTACAAGTTTCGCAGAAATTGTGGGTCATTGGCGTAATAAACCCGATCCGACCGCCCGTTTCGGCACACTCAACATACCGTGCCGGTCCGCTGGTTGCGTAGTCACTCTCGTCGAGCGTCCAGCGCTTCTGCAACTCACCACGCACCATCGAGAGCGGCCAATATTGGTCGAGACGCATTTCACCGCCGATATCACCCATTGGCATCACCTCGATGAAGGTGACGTCGTGCCCATTCTCGCCACACCACTGCACCATACCGTGTATTTCGTCGTCGTTGACGCCCTTGAGCGCCACGCAGTTGATCTTTACAGCGAGCCCCGCATCGACCGCGGCTGAAACGCCCTCCATCACTTTATCGAACTTGCCCCAACGTGTGATCGTCTTGAATTTTTCCGGGTTGAGGGTGTCGAGGGAAACATTGATGCGGCGAACGCCGCAATCGGCCAGCTCTTGGGCGTATTTCGCGAGCTGGCTGCCGTTTGTCGTTAATGTCAGCTCATCGAGGGCGCCTGATTTCAGATGACGTCCGAGCCGTTGGAACAGCCACATGATGTTTCTGCGCACCAGGGGTTCGCCCCCTGTCATCCTCAGTTTCCGGACGCCACGGGAGACGAACACGGAGCAAAGGCGGTCCAACTCTTCCAAGGTCAAAAGGTCAGCTTTTGGTAGGAAAGTCATGTCCTCCGCCATGCAATACACGCAGCGGAAGTCGCAACGGTCAGTGACTGATACGCGGAGATAATCGACGCGTCTGTCGAACGGATCGATCAGGGCATCAGTTCCTGTCAAATGCTGAGTATTGTGTTGCACTCTCGTTTCTCCGGTCACTCGCTCAACTTGACACGAATTCATTCTAACCCGCGGCTGAAAATATAAGGTGATCACGAGCCCCTTAGCGCAAGGTACTTCACCCATATTAGTGAAACCGTGAAATCTGCCAAGCTTGCTCGACATATTTGCGTCTAAGATTTTCGTCGGCTTGGAATTACCGCGTTACAGCCTTCTGGTAATTATTTTTTGAATTTGTGTTGAATTTGTCCGGAAAGATAAAGGCGTGATTCGTCGGTATTCCGGCCGTGTTGGCCTTTCGTGGGGTGGCGGCAGTCTTTGTCGTCAGCGAGGCAGAATGCGCGCAGAAGGGTTTCGGGAAGAAGCGTATGTATGACGCGATGTAATTCGTCACGGTCGATGTTGAACAAATGCATGAGAAGAAGAATATGTATTTGTCCATATTTCCGGAGAATAAGTGTAGTCGCCCAATCCAGGCACTGGCCTGTTTTCAGGTAACCCAGCCCACGCTCAAGCACGCGCGTACAGGTTGGCTTTGCCATTTCAAAGAATACAAATCGTGCTCGCAGACGATGGTATCTGATCACGGCCAGTACGATCGTGCCAAGTAGTGGGCAGGCCGCAATTACTTCAATGGAGGTTGCGTGCGCATAATCAAGAATACCGAGGCTGCTGTGCATTCGACCGGCCAAAATCTGAAGACCTTTGCGCGGCGGATGTGATAAGGGTTCCCTGCTTCGCTTGCAGGTCGGCGGGATCGTGAGCATATTGCGGGAATGAAAGAATTTGCGCTGCGGCCAAGACCAGACGATCCTGCATTGACGGAACGCCTCGCTGGGACGGATCACAATGGCGATCCGGTCGAGGCGCATGTGATTGTGGAACGGCCTCTTACACTGTTTTTAAATGGGCAGGAAATCGTCACGATGATGACGATTTGCGACTATCCAGACTACTTGGCTCTAGGCTACCTGATCAATCAGAACATGCTTGATCCGAAAGAACCGATCGTGTCGATCGATTATGAACAAGACATAGAAACGGTCGTGGTGCGCACAGAGAACGAAACTGATTTCGAGGAAAAAATACGGCAAAAAACACTTACGTCAGGTTGCGCGCAGGGTACGGTTTTCGGCGATTTGATGGAGAAATTTGAGACGATCGTATTGGCTCCGGAAGCGGAGCTGAGGACATCGTGGCTTTACTCGCTCACTAAGAAAATCAATACGGCCCCGAGCTTATACCTTCAAGCAGGAGCTATTCATGGATGTGTCCTATGTGAGAAGGATAGGCCATTGGTCTATATGGAGGATGTGGGGCGGCACAATGCGATCGATAAAATCGCCGGCTACATGGCGCTGCACGCCATTGGGCCCGAAGGCAAAATTTTCTACACCACTGGCAGATTGACTTCTGAGATGGTCATTAAGACGGTCCAGATGAGCATACCGGTTTTGGTTTCCCGATCCGGTTTTACGGCCTGGGGTGTTGAGCTCGCCCGCCAAGC
The DNA here is from genome assembly GCA_964012455.1 of uncultured Alphaproteobacteria bacterium. Taxonomy (GTDB): domain Bacteria; phylum Pseudomonadota; class Alphaproteobacteria; order UBA8366; family UBA8366; genus UBA6544. Next base: position 1,514 of record CAXGSZ010000292.1, on the reverse strand, counting down.
GGATCTTACATTGGTTGGACGGGCGCGAGGTAAGCGATTTCTGGCGCTTGCCGGCCAACATCGCATCGTCTATGACGCCGATCCGGAAACGATCACCGAGGAACCCCACATATCGAGCCGGAAGGCTGGGCGGCCCCTAACGCGTTGACACGGGTAATGCCATGACATTTGAAATTTCAGCCGTGTTATTAGCCGGCGGCCAAGCCCAGCGCATGGGTGGTGTGGACAAGTGTCTTCAACTACTCGGCGGAAAAACGCTGCTGGCTCACATTTTGGAGCGAATAGAACCGCAAGTGGGACCAATCCTGCTGAACGCAAATGGCGATCCGGAAAGGTTCGAGACCTATGGCTTGCCCGTTGTCGCGGACGTTGTATCAGGTTTTGTCGGTCCGCTTGCGGGAATCCTAACGGGATTGAGGTGGACCAAAGAGAATGCGGACGCCTGTAAATGGATGGTCAGCGTTCCGACAGATGCACCATTCATTCCAACCGATCTCGTTTCGTCCCTTATGTCCGGCATTGAGGAGAATGGGTGCGAGATTGCTTGCGCCGTATCTTGCGGCCGGACACACCCTGTTGTTGGAATTTGGCCGGTCACTATGGCAGACGCGTTGGAACGCGCCCTGGTCAATGAAGATGTTCGAAAGATTGATCGCTGGACTGCGCGATATCATTTGGTTGAGGTGGGGTTTCCGGCAGACAACGTCGATCCGTTTTTCAACGCTAATCGTTTAGAGGATCTGGCAGAAGCTGAACGTCTACTGCCGCTTGAGCGTTAGAAAACGACCATGCGGTCGAATCGCCGCGACGGCCCCACCTTCCATAACGGTTTGCAGCAGAGCCTCCGTATTTTTGGCAACGAACCCGCAGATGGCGTTTACGCCCCAGTCGAACAAGGTTGGGCTAAGGGGCGCGCTGGGGCCAACGAGCACGATATGCGCGCCCTTTGTAAAGGTTAGCAGTTCCGAAAGACTACCGTTGGTTAAGGCCGAAGCCGTAATCAGCACATGTTTAGCATTCGGTAGAAGGTCGGCTGCGGCACTTTCCGGATAGCAGCCCGACTTGGGATCGCGTTCAATCACCGCGGCATTAGGGACGCGGGTCGCGAGGCCCGGAAACTGGCCGACCACCACCGTCTGTTTGCCAAAATCCTGGATAAGGTCAAGTCCGTTCGTGTCGTTTCCCTCCAGATCGAAGCGGTTGTGGAAGGCATTTATGGCGGCATATCCGATGGATTTTTCGAACACGTTTTCAGAGTTCGTGAGGCTTGCGAGTTCCGCGAGTTTCTGTCCGGCATAACTGCCGGGAGCCGGTAGCCCGTTGCAACCGCTGGCACCCCGTGCGGGGCTGTGTGCCAGACCGACACCAAGAGGTCCTACTACAGCTGTCCAATTGAGCCCGATAAAAACATGGTCAGCCTTGCCACTTAAGTTTGTCGAAAGTTGACTTGCCAACAATTCCGGACGCTGGGATTGATCGCCATTGCTCTGGGTCATTGTCGCCTCTCACTGCTC
>CAXGSZ010000291.1:0-4300 GCA_964012455.1 uncultured Alphaproteobacteria bacterium | reverse complement strand
CGCACATACAAATGGGACAGCATAGTCTCCACCCAAGTGCGCCCCGATTTGGGGTAGGAGAGGATAATACCGTCCGCGGAGGACGCTGCGATAAGCTGGCGCGTGCGCAGTTTGTATGCAAACGTTTCCGCCTCGTCGAGTCGAGTGCGTATAAGTAAGTACGTGAGGCCGCGGCAAGTGGCCATCGTGCGGTAAAAGAAGCGTCTCACTTGCGGAAGTTTGCCGTCGTCTTAAATCCTGACTGGATCGCTCTTTTAACACGCGAGCAAGCACTCACCAATCCTAAACGTTCCCTGCCGCATGGTTCGATTGATTGATATTACCGGCTACGCCGAAGCCCATCGGATGTTCTCGAAACAGGCATTATGGGATTTGTTCGATGGAGACCGACAGCAACTCAATATTAGCCACGAGTGCGTCGACCGTCATGACCCAGAGCGGATGGCAATCGGCATCGCACTTGCGGACGGCGGATATGAGCAAATCAAGTTTGGCGAGGTGCGTGACTACTCGAACCGTTTTGCGAACTGGCTCGTGTCCCAGGGTATCGAACGGGGTGATCGGATCGCGATTATGCTCGAGCCTTCCCTCGCGTTCTATATCGCCCTCTACGGCACGATGAAGATGGGGGCCGTGGCGGTCCCGTTGTTCACGCTCTTCGGTAAGAAAGGCCTTCGTCTGCGTCTGGACGATTGCACGCCACGCCTATTGTTCACATCGTCTGAATTAGCCGCCGATCTCACGGATGGCACGGAGAAGACGGACCCGGTCATCGCGGACGAACATTTTTTCGATTGTCTTAACGACATGTCACCCGAGTTCGCCGTAGAGACGTCTGCTGACGATATGGCGATGTATCAATACACCTCCGGCACGACGCGCGAGTTGCCGGAAGCGGTAAAACACCGGCATCGCGCAATCGTCACAGTTATGATCGCCGCGCTTTACGCAACTGGGGTGCGTCCGGGAGACCGCTACATGTGCCCGTCCTCGCCGGCGTGGGGACACGGGTTATGGCACGGCACGCTCGCACCAATGGCGATGGGCGTCGAGATAGCCGCATATTCCGGCCGCTTTGATCCGCAACGCCTTTTCACCGCAATTCAAGAAATGGAAGTGACAAACATGTCGGCAGCGGCGACCCACTACCGAATGATGAAGAACGCCGGGATTGGACCGCTAAATGACAGTCAAATTGCCAAACTTTCGTTTACAGGGGAGCCAATCGATAGCGATACCGAGAAATGGGTCCACGATACCTTCGGCGTCCCTGTTTGCAGCATATACGGTACAACCGAGGTCGGCGTCGTCATAGCGAGCTATCCCGGTGCCGCCGACTTCGAGGTTCGGCCGGGCGCACTTGGCAAGCCCGTGCCCGGCGTCGAACTCAATATCCACGATTCGTCTGGACGCGCCTGCGCCGTGGATGAAATTGGCGAAATCATGTTGAAACGCCGGGACGACTGGTTTTCGGTGAAAGACCTCGGGCACCGTGACAAAGACGGTTACTGGTGGCACGACGGGAGAGCCGACGACGTTATTATCTCATCTGGCTGGACAATGAGCGCCCGTGAAATCGAGGACACCCTGCTAGCACACCCGGATGTCGATGAAGCTGCGGCTATCGCCGTTCCCGACGACGCGCGAGGACAAATTGCCAAGGCATTCATCGTTACCACCCGGGCGCCAGAAGGTGCCTTCGCTACCGAACTGCAAACATTTACCAAAGAACGTCTGGCGCGGCACGAGTATCCACGTCAGATCGAATTCACCAATTCTCTGCCGAAAACACCTGCTGGGAAGGTAAATCGCAAAGCGCTTCGCGAACGCGAAGCTAAACGAATGGAAAACACAAGATGAGCGACGCATACGACCGCAGGTTTCCAAAGGTGACCGACCGCGCCTTGGATGATCTGCGAAAGCGGATAGACGTGAAGATAGAGAATACACTTGAACCTTGGTGCCACGAGGCAACGCGCGACAATATTCGCCATTACGCGCACGGCATCGGGGATGATAATCCCCTTTGGTGCGATCCCGCTTATGCAAAATGTACGAAGTTCGGCGATGTCGTGGCCTTACCCTCTTTTTTGTTTGCCTGCAGCCGCATCATCTCCGGCTATGTTGGCGGGCTTCCCGGGGTCCACGCCATGTGGGCCGGCGCAGACTGGACATGGCATAAATGGGTTCGCCGAAACGACGAAATTACGACGGAGGCTTGGCTCAAGGATTTGATTGAGCACGACACTCGGTTTTCCGGACGAGCCGTCCAGCAGATATACCATGTCAATTTCTATAACCAGGACGGCGACCTGGTTTCCGAAGCGGATAGCTGGTGCTTCCGGACCGATCGCGATTTCGCCCGGGAAGAAGGCACCAAATACACAGAACTGAAAGAGAAATCGAAACGCCGCTATACACCGGAGGAGCTCGCCGAAGTCTACGCGCTTTACCGCGACGAAGAGGTTCGGGGTGCAACACCGCGATACTGGGATGACGTCCAGGTCGGCGACACGCTGCCGACCATGGCCAAAGGCCCGATGACGGTGACCGGTTTCATTTGCTACGCGCAGGGTTGGGGTGGCCTATACATTCGCGCTAACAAAGTCTCGTGGAAGCAGATCGATCGACATCCCGGCCTCGGTATCGAGAATAAATTCGGCATTCCGGATTGTCCGGAGCGGGTACACTGGGAGAACGATTTCGCAACGGAAGTTGGTGCACCAGGTGCATATGACTACGGCCCTGAGCGGTGCTCGTGGCTCACGCATCACCTCACGAATTGGATGGGCGACGACGGATTTCTTGTACGCGCGGAGTCAAAAATTCGTCGACACAATCCGGAAGGTGACCTGCTTTTCATCAAGGGTAAGGTTACGAGGAAGTTCAAAGAAAATGGTCAAAGTCTGGTTGAGATCGCGCAGGAAGCGCGTCAACAGGACGACGAGCTATCGATATTCGGGAGCGGCATCGTCAGTTTACCGCGTAAGCCCGCCTAAGCGGCCGCATCCATTTCGTCCCGAAGCTTCCAGAGAACGGAGTCCGTAGGCGTTTGAATCATAGCCCGTGTAATGACGGTTCCAGCCGGGACGTCCTGCGCGAGCGTCTGACCCACCGCCATGTAATAGGGAAGCGGATTGTCGGCCGTGGCTGGGGCCGCCGGAAGCAGCAAAGCCTCCAGACCTGACACTTCATGATGGTGCTGGTCGGTGATAGAAAGTTGCTGTCTCGCCGACCAGTTGCGCGTGCTACGCATAGCAAGGTCCACCCGGTGCGCGACACCGGCGGCGCCTGTACCCCAGCCCAGCAAACACGCGGACAAGAGAGATACCGGAGCCTCGACGCCAAGTAGGTGTAACGGGTTGTAGAGCAGTCCGTGATTGCCGTCACGGCTGACCGGAATGCCCTTCTCATCCAACACCCGCCAAGTTTCCCTATCCAGGCAATCCACCACGATATAGACCCCGCCCGCGAAGCTCTGCTCGTCCGCTCGGCGCAGACAATTGAAAACGTCGACAGTGCCCGAAGCGCCAAGGATGCCGTGCTCCGTTTTCAACCGCATGATCTCGGGCACTTCGAGAGTGCGCGCATGGGGTGCATGAAATGTCGGATTGTCGGGAAGTAGGTCGGTGTGATTGCATACCACACCCATTTCACACAGGTCAGGTACGGTACGCTGTGGGAATTGCTGCAGCATCTCGCTCCGCGCCTCGACGGTTTCCGGTACACCGAACTCCGGCATGAGCCAGACATCGGCAAAGTTAGGGACTGCGATCGCTTCTCCACGCCAGCTCACGGTGCCGCAGACACGATCATAAATAAAATCATATTCGCTGGATTTCCCGGCCGAGACGACCTTGAGGCCCAGAAGACGTGCCCAGGACAGAAGCCCGATCAGTAGACTTGGCTGATCGCCATCAACCGGGGTCGACACAAGTCCGTCTCGGCGGGCGCGACGCGCAAGTTCTGGGCCGATCACGGAATCCGCCTCCTTGCTCACCATCGCGAGATGCTTGCCCGCGGAAAGCGCCGCCAGTCCGACCTGGGCGGCGGCCTCCGGGTTCCCGGTCGCTTCGACAACGATATCGATCGGAATTTCATTGATCAATAACGGGTCAGCGAGCACGACGCGCTTACCCGACTCCAAAGCGGTTAAGCTCGCTGACGTACTCTCCGCTATAACGATATCATCTTCGGCATACCCAGCGGCTAAGAATAGATCCTTTGCCCGCTTGACATTGAGATCGCATACCACGGGCACATCGAGCATAGCTATGCGTTCAACTTGTCCGAGCAGGGA
>CAXGSZ010000290.1:0-4309 GCA_964012455.1 uncultured Alphaproteobacteria bacterium | reverse complement strand
GCACTTATCGTCGTCGTGCCGTTGCTGGGACTTGGTCTCGCCAACTACTGGCGTTTCGATCTCGAAATTCCGAAACCGCTGCTTCGCGAGGCGGGCAAAGACCTAGCCAAAATATTGCCGCCATCCGCACAGGTTGCGGCTGTTGTACCAAGCGATCAGGGAAATTTCACATCGATCCTGGGTCACTATGTAAATTTGGGGCGACCAGACTTACATGTAGGCGCCGTCGATAAGCCGGCTCAGCTTGTCAAGTTTCTTGGACGGTCCACAGAAAAACCTACATATGTCTGGGCCTATTGTCCGCGCGACTGGGTCAGCTCAGCGCTTGGAGCCGCAGTTTCAAGCGGCCGAGCGGCACTATTTGTTCGACAGGGCCACGAATGGAAGGTGGCGCGTCTCTGGCAATTGCGTACGCCGGGGCGTTTTGTCAGAGTTTACAAACTTTTTGATCTCACGAAATGCGCAGAAGGCGGTTAGACAATGTTCTTTGGCACTTCGCGGAACGGCTTGTCCGTATCGAAACGCGGTTCCTTCGGCATCTTTAGAACGCGTTCCGAGATAATGTTCTTCTGAATTTCATCGGTACCACCCGCAATGGAAATCGCCGGCGTCGAGATCAAGATTTCAGCAATCACACCGTCCATCGGACTTTCATCGCCGGTCAGCATAGAATCCGCACCCGTCATCGCCGTGTGGACCCGGTTCGCAGCCCGCGCGATATAACTTGCCGCCAGTTTCCCGAGCGATCCTTCCGGTCCCTGCGCGCGGCCCATTTCCTGCGCTGCACGGGCACGTCGGGACGTCCATTCGGCCGACTTCGCCATAATCATCAGCTTGGCTATTTCCTGGCGGATGACAGGATCAACGCTTGCCCCTGTTTCTTTCGCACGCTCCAGGATCAGGTCGACCCGCCCTGCCCGCTGCGGGTACCATTTGTACGGCTCTAGTGCGACGGCGATTTCCTTCGCCTCTTCCTGATAGATACGTTCCAGGCGATCAGTGGCCGTAGCATATCGGCGCAATCCGTCTGCCCCACGACGTTCATGCATCAGAGTCGTCGTCGCGACCTTCCATCCGTCGCCTTCTTGCTCCAGCATAAACTCGGGTGCAATTTCTGCATCCGTTAAGAAAACTTGGTTGAACGATGCATGACCATTCATCTGACGCAACGGTACAACCTCAACACCCGGCTGATGAATGTCGATAATGAAGTAGGTGAGCCCTTTGTGTTTCGGCACATCAACATCGGTCCGGGCCAACAATAAACCGTAATCAGCATGATGGGCGCTGGTCGTCCACACTTTTTGGCCGTTGACGACCCACTTGTTACCCTTCAGTTCAGCGCGTGTTGTCGCCCCCGCCAGGTCCGAACCGCTGCCTGGCTCACTGAACAACTGGCACCAGGTATCCTCGCCCGTGAGGATTCGGCGCAGGAACCGCTCTTTGTGCATATCCGTGCCGTGGGCAAGGATCGTCGCCGCGGCCAAAGTCCGAATGCCCATCTTCGCGACGCCAACCGCACCCACACGTTCGAATTCATCGTCGACAACTGGCACCAATCCCACGGGCAAGTCGCGGCCGTACCATTCTTTAGGCCAATGCGGCGCGCCCCATCCTGAATCCGCCAGCATGTTGCGCCATTCCACTAACCCGAGATCGGGGTTCCAGTTTTTGTCGAGCCAGACCCGAAGTTCCCCGCGGACGGCCTCTTCCGTGAATTCACTCATTTGCCCGTTCTCCTCAGACATTCCATTCCTGCATCAGGCGCTCGCGGTGATACGCGGCACCACCTAGAAAGACTTCAGAACTCTTTGCTCGCTTGAACCAAAGGTGCGTGTCGTTGTCCCATGTAAACCCGATGCCGCCGTGAATCTGGACGGTATGGACTGCGGTCTGCATATAAGCGTCCGCGGCAGCAGCCTTGGCAAGTGACGCGATTGCCGAGACATCATCGTTGTTCTCATCCGCCGCGGCAGCGGCGTAATACGCCGCAGATTTGGCCAGTTCGACCTCCAATAACATATCAGCCAACTTGTGCTTCAATGACTGGAAGGAACCAATCGCTCGGCCGAATTGGACCCGCATATTCGCATATTCGACCGCCGATTCCCGCAATCGTTCGGCACCGCCAACCATTTCATTGGCCAAGCAAATCGCCGCTACATCGAGGGTCTCGCCCAACGAGCCGGCCGCGCCGCCTTCGTCCCCGAGCAGGCTCGCTTCCACATCCTCAAAGTTCAAACGTGCCAACTTGCGCGTCGAATCCATCGATTGGAGTCGCGTCCGCTCAAGTCCTGCCGCATCACATGCCACCGTAAAGAAGGAAAGCCCATCGGCTCCACAGCTCCCTTCCCGTCGCGCCGCAACCACCACTAAATCAGCTGTATGCCCGTCGAGCACGAACGATTTAACACCGTTGAGACGATATCCGACATCGGCCTGTTTCGCCGTCATTGCCACGCCGTCGGGCGTCCAGACGCCACTTTCTTCTGCGATCGCCAGAGTCGCGACGGTTTCGCCTGCAGAGATATCAGGCAGCAGAAGTTGCTTTTGATCCTCGCTACCGCTTTTCAAGATCGCCGTTGCCGCCATGACGGTGGACGCAAAATATGGCGCGCATAGTAAGGCGCGACCCATCTCCTCTACTGCAATCGCCAATTCGCTTATGCCAAACCCCTGTCCGCCGTAGCTTTCCGGGATGTGGATCGCCGTCAGGCCCAACTCCTGGCTGAGCTGCCGCCAGACCTCCGGATCGCAGCCGTCATTTGTATCCATGAGCCGTCGGACTTCGCTTGTTGGCGATTTATCCTCGAGGAAACGGCGAAGCACAGAGCGAAACTCCTGCTGTTCGTCGGTAAAGCTAAATTTCATGTCGTAGGCTCCCGAAAGAGTGTCCCATCGGAACGTGACCAGTGCGCGGCGAAATGCAAGCGCTATTTTTATCAAGTCACAGGTGAAAAGTAGAATTGGATCACGTCGTCGCAAGCTGCCGAATGGAACAATCCCATCTATCCAATCGGAGCCGTCGGCTTCGCGTAGTCTTCATCGCTGGCCTTCTCGAATCGGGCGGTGCCCTCGCGCTTCTCATCGACCTCGGACATGGTGAGATACACGAAAGTCGGGTCCAGCGCTGCACCGTGCTAGTGTTTTGTATCCAACGGAATCATCGCGGTATCGCCGGGATTCAGCTCCTAAAATTGTTCCCCCTCAAGCTGGACGGGTCCGATACTAGAGGCACAATAGAGCGTCTGACCAACGGTATTTGAATTCCAGGCCGTGTGCGCCCCCGGGCTGAACGAATTGTTTGTCGCTCGCATTCGAGAGGGTGCTTCTTCGACTAATGCTTCATCCTGCCAGACCTGGCCGGCGAACTTGTCCTCCAATGCGATCTTCGTCAGCCGTGCGGCTGCTCGCTTGATGTCCATCACAATTGCCTCTTGTCAAATTTTGGCCAAGTTCTCGAAATCTGTCGACAAGCGTTTATCTTTTCGAACGACCTAAGCTTTATCTACGTGATATGCAATCATCGGCAAGCAAAGCGACACAGCGCTGTCCAAGCGATGGCGTCGATCGACACCAGTGATGATATTTCATTTCAGAAATTTGCGAATATTCTGACTCGCGGCAGAGGCGACAGACCGTGACCGAACGGGACAATATAGCCAGTACTGATTTCGTCTTCGCGGATTAAGGCGGGCAATGCCGCATCGGCCTCAGAAGCACACTCGCCAACGAAGGCTTTACCAGCATCCGCGACTGCTCGACAATCGCCCGAATCAAATCTGCCATTCAGACGGTAACGCCAGATTTACTGGTGCTCGACGCCGGCATGGAGGACGACGCCGGCTTCGATATCATTTCTCGCATCCGTCGCAGCGAACTGGGGACCAACCCCTTCATTACCATCATGGTAACCATTCGGTCGCCGGACGGGGATATCGTGCAGAAGGTAATTGAAAGCGGCGTTGACGAACTTTAACTCAAGCCGGTTTCCATCACGGATATAATCAGCCAAATCAAGTCACTTGCGGCGGAATGCCAGCCCTTTGTCGTGACCAAGGATTATATTGGATTGCAGCGCCGGACAGGGCGCGAACGTGACGCTGATGAGGAGGGTGAAGAACCCGAACTGATTGAGGTTTCGGATACGCTCGGTGCAAAATCGCGCGGTGAAGAACTGAACGATTACGAACTGCTGAAACTCATTAACGAGGCGCAGTCAGAGATCAACGAACAACGCTTTAAGCGCAACGGCGCAGACATAGAGGCGCTTTTTGCGGAGATTGTCCCCGCCCAAGCAAAGAACAGG
>CAXGSZ010000289.1:0-4316 GCA_964012455.1 uncultured Alphaproteobacteria bacterium | reverse complement strand
ACGGTGATCCTGCAACCAATACACTCTCCTGGCGCTGGGTCGCCGGATTGCAGACCAAGGGAAAAGCGTATCTTGCCCGACCCGACAATATCGCGAAATTCACGCGCGGTCGGTTTCGTCCAAACGACGTGGCATTGGTGGAGGCACCACCCATCACTGGTCCGCCGGATCCGAACCCAAGACAGATTGATGCGCGGACAGATTGGAACAGAACACGGCGAACCGGCCTATTGCTGACAGAAGATGATTTATCCCCAGGGTTCCTTGGGTTTCCTGTCAATGCTTTCGAGGGTTTCGCAACCTTGAATTCGTCGCAGGGGCGATCAACGCTTGGCGTATCTAATACGACTGCTGCCTTCGTCGACGGCGCCTTCAAAGATACTTTGGCGCGCATTCGCAGTGTTGCGGACCGGTCGGCCGGTCATGTTCTGCAAACATCATCGGTTGATAATTTGGTCGATTGGGCACAACGGGTGCAAATCGAGCAATTTGTTACACCCTATTCCCCGGTGGGACCTGCTCAAGACGCCTTGGATGTCCTGGAGCGCAAACTTGCGCCGTTCGGAATCGATTTGCTACGCATCCTTCGGTCTTCCGATGCCATGGCCTGGCCAGAGGCCACACATGGTTTCTTCCGTTTCCGGAAAATAATTCCGACACTCATAAGACGACACGGTGAAAATATGGAGACTTTTAGCTGAGCCTCCATTCCAATAGGACTTACTTGGGCATGACCTGTTTGGGAAACTTGGCGCGGGGCCTCCGCTACTGCATTAAGCGCGGTTGAAAGAAGCTGCGACGCTAGGCGGCCTGTCGTATCGCGATCCGCAGGTACCATACCAGTGCGAACCGCACGCACCCTCAAAACAGCTTGTAGAGCGTCGCCATTATTTGTGTTGGCTAATAGCGCTAAATCCCGATCGATCGTGGCCAATAGTTCGCTGACCAGTTGGCCTGCCCGAACCGGGTTGCCCGTCTCTTCCTACAGCGGGAATTCAATATCAGCGGTATCACCGGTACCGGTTTCAACGCGATAGGGTATTATTTTCATAGATTGGGCCAAATTCTTCCTAAGATAACGATCGGAATAAAATGCAGAATACGGCGATGATCTGAGCCACATTGATGAGGACAGAAAGGCGGTGCAACCGATGAAATGACACTTCCGCAGCGACGTCACCTTGCACCATCGCGTCCCTCCGGCGATTGATCCGTGGCATCAAGATCTGGCGGGAAATATAGGCGCCGGCAAAGACAAGGCCCATAATGACTGCATCAATTGGAAGCGTCGCAGCAAACGAGAGTGTTGCGATTAACGAAAGGACGGCGACAACAACATAGTACGAGGGAAAGACGCGACGTATAAATCGGCCGGCGGTTGTGGCGTCCAATTCGATGAATATAAGCGGCGCAATTACACATGAGAAAAACGCCATCGAGCCAAATAACGTTGCTACCGATATGGCACCCGTGATGCCAAGTAGGTGAAGTAGATCCATTCGCTCCCAGTTCCTTCTAATCTTCGAGACAGCCTACCTGCTTCTTGTTTCCGCTTTACCTTTAAAAGGGCCTTCGATACACGAGGTTATCTAGCCGCAGGAGAAATCCCTGTCCTGCGCGCGGGCGCATTCCGGGCCGACCCGACAGGTATCGACACGAGAAGGGTCAAAGGCGCAGCCCCCCTTCATTTTTCGATAAGCCACAGCCGGGTTTGGGTAACTCCAGGCGGCACATTCCAAGCGGATGCCGAATACGTCAATTGTCCATGAACGTATAGGTTCCAAGTACTCACAGAACCTGTCACAGTAGATAGGGATCAGGAAATCAACATCCACATCCTCTGCTGGAAAGTGGCAGACGGGCGGATAAGCTGTCTCCAACAACCAAAATCCCTGTGATGTTTCGACTACTGTGCGCTCATCGAAAACGACCCTTAGTTTTTCACTGACAGATTCGATCCTTTCGGGTTGTGGAAAGTCCCAAACGTATCCCTGTCTCGGGCCAGGTTCAGATTGCGGTGTTATGGCATTCATCGTGTGTCTCTATCGTTTACGTGTTCGCCGGCAAATCGGCTTTTCCTCTCATCGCCAATTCTTCAAAGGTCTAAATCCGCTTGTCGCGGCGCGCCGTCCCGGTTGCACGGGGGCTTCTGGGGCCGCCGGCGAAGGGAACGACTTTTCCGGCTGCCGTGTTGTAACTGAATTGACTCAGCCTCCTTATGGAAGCACAAACCTCGCCGCACAGCGTAGATGCGTACGCGCGCTTGCTTTGCCGCAGCAAGATGGTCCACAATCGGTATAGGATAGTCCTTACCGAGGCGGCTTCCGGCCGCTTCTTGCTCAAGCGGGCCCATGCGCCAGGGTTCATGAATGTATTGTGTCGGGACGCCCGACAGTTCCGGCACCCATTGACGAATGAACATCCCCTCGGGATCTTGATCGCGCGATTGCTTAACAGGATTGTAGATGCGCACGGTATTGATACCGGTTGTGCCACTCTGCATCTGCACCTGATTCCAATGAATGCCAGGCTCATAGTCGTTGAACAGACGAGCAAGATGAAGACCCGGCGCTCGCCAATGAAGCCATAAATGATAAGAGGAAAAAGCAGTCAACATTGCCCGCATGCGGAAGTTGATCCATCCCGTGGCCCGCAGAGAGCGCATGCAAGCGTCGACGAAGGGATAACCGGTTCTGCCTTCCGCCCATGCATTAAAGAGATCAATGTCGAAGCTGCTCTCGCGAAGGCCATCGTAACCACGATGAACATTTCTAAATTCGTGTGATGGGGCGCTCTCAAGTTTTTGAATAAAATGACAATGCCAGTGCAGCCGACCGATAAAAGCTTTAAGAGCGCCGCCCCAGTCAGCACGCTCTTCACGCGGGAGTAACCGGATGTCGTGACGCCGCTGAAACGCAGCTTGGCTCACTTCACGTAGTGAGAGACTGCCATTGGCAAGATGTACAGAAAGTCGGGAGCAACTCTCGACGGCGGTCAGAGGGCTTGAAATTTCCTTGTGGTAACGAGCGCCGCGATGGTCAAGGAAACTTGCGAGCGTGGACTGCCCCGTCGCACGGTCTCCGTTGCGCCTATTAGTCAGTCCATCCATCGTCAGTCCAAGTTGGTGGGGTTCAGGTATTTCATCGGATACTAGGTTTTTCACGGGTGAAATCTTCGTTGGCAATGGAGTGGCAGATTGACGCATGAATGAATCCCACTTCCGGCCCCACCCATTTCGGTCCCTAAGACCCCTTATCACGCCAAACTGAGGAAACTCGTGCCAGTCTATGCCCTCAGAACGCGCCCAACTCGCAACGGCTTGATCTCTCTGATAAGTCCAGGCGTTTCCGATCTCCTCATGCGACCAAATTGCTTCTATGCCGATACGGTCATCGATGTCTTGAAAAACTTTCACGGATGGACCGACACGGATTAGAAGCGGCATTCCGATCCTGGCGAGTTCTTGGCGAAGTCCAACAAGGGCATCCCTGATCGACAGCCAATGTAAACCTGACATGTCCGGCTGCCGCCAAAGCTCCGGCTCCACGATATAAAGCGGTAAGACACTGCCCGCGCGCGCGGCGTTGGCCAGTGACAAATGATCGGCGATCCGAAGATCTCGTTTAAACCAGACGATCTGGTTGGGCATTATGCGACTTTCCCGTCGTCAGAAGATAGTTGATGCTAGTATTGTTAGAGAGTGCTATTCGTTCTAAAACGGGCCGTAGACAACACCGATTGTCTCTTGAGTTTCGAAGCCTCGTCTTTGCAACAATGCACGTATTTCCGGGGTTGGAGAAATCGGCACTACTCATGCGTGCCTTTCGGCAGCCATCGTAATATGTACTCGGCACGGACGGTGGCCATCACGAAAGATCTTATTGTTCTATACAGCGTTCTTACGATCATCAATCCGCCAGGTTTCACGAGTTGCGCGCAATCCGTAAAAAGTCGATCCGCATCGGCGACGTACTCAACCACTTCTGTGCTCAGAACGACATCGAAGCATTCATCTGTCTCGACGATTTGTTCGGCCAAACAGTGCCGATAGACGACCGAAACTGCAGATTGAGCAGCGTGCCAGCGAGCAATTTCGATATCACGTACTGGCGCACCAATACCGATACATGAGCGCCCTTCATCGCCAGTGGCTCGCAGAGCAGCCTAGCTCCGCAGCCGACATCGCGGACCAACCTATGCCCGATCCAAATCGTCGCGATGAGCAGACCCCAAATGGCAAAAAGCATTACAGATGAGCTTTCATCAACATGCTTTCGGACGAATAAAGGAACGGCTTATGTCGCTCTGAACCTTTT
>CAXGSZ010000288.1:0-4323 GCA_964012455.1 uncultured Alphaproteobacteria bacterium | reverse complement strand
TTCGGCTAGAGCCGGAATGCGCTCAAGGCCCGTATTCATGAACACTTCGAACTGGTCCCAATCTTCAGGGAGAGCTTGGAATTCAAAACCGTCTGGGATGCCCTGCATACCCCACGGCTTTGCATGAGGTTCGAACCCACCCAGAACTAGTCCGCCGACCTCTTCCTTGATGTAGATATAACCATCCATGTCCCGCAACACCGGCTGGTTGCGCAGAACGCCTTTCATCGGCCGTGTGACGATGTAGTAATGCTCCGCCGCGTGCAGCGGCACGTCGACCCCGAGCGGCGCACAGAGTTCGCGTGTCCACATCCCGGCACATACGACGACAACCTCAGCTTCGATGCGGCCTTTGTCCGTCTTCGCGCCGATCGCTCGACCTTGATGGGCCAGAATTTCGGAGACCTTTACGCCCTCGAAGATTTTGGTGCCGCCGTTGCGCGCGCCGCGGGCCAGCGCCTGTGTCGTATCCGTCGGGTTCGTCATACCGTCCGAGGGTATGAGGTATGCGGCCACCAGGTCATCCGTGTTCAGCAGGGGTGCTTTTTCCTTGGCGTCTTTGAATGACAGCCGTTCGACATCGACCCCGAATGCAGCGGCCATTCCGGCTTGTCTCTTCAGCTCTTCTTCCCGCTCTGGCGTACGGGCGACGGAAATACTGCCGGTGCTCCGATAACCGGTCGCGAGCCCGGTCTCCTCCTCCAAACTGAGGTAGAGGTCACGGGTGTATTTCGCGAGTTCGGTCTGGTTCTGGGTTGCCCGCAGTTGGCCGACGAGTCCTGCCGCGTGCCATGTGGTGCCACAGCTTAATTGTCCTTGCTCCAACAGCACCACATCGGAACAACCTAGTTTGGTTAGATGATAGGCCACGCTGCATCCAACAATTCCGCCGCCGATTATCAGGGCTTGGGTATGAGATGGCAGATCCGACATTCTATTCCTCCATGGGGACGGGCAGTGTAGCCGCGCCGCCCTCCGGTCTGCAAAGCTGGCCCACCGACTTTGCTCGTGATAGCACAATGATTATGCGACATGCATACGGATACATGGCATTTGCCGCGATTTGGTTGACAGCCGCTACTGGCTTAGCTGCAACGCAGTTGACGGTCTACACCGCAATTTCGATCGAAGAAACAGACCGTGTCACACGAGCTTTTGCCGCGTCGCAGCCGGACATCAAATTGCGTTGGGTTCGTGATTCGACTGACCGTATCGTGGCACGTTTCCTCCATGAAATTCAGCAGCCAAAGGCTGACATCATATGGGGAGTTGCCGCGTCCACACTGGCCGGATTAGCGTCTGACGGATATTTCCAACCCTACGCACCGCGCGGATTCGACCGCCTCGACCGTCGTTTCAGCGACCCTAACGACCCACCATTGTGGGTGGGCCAGCGCGTCTGGACGGGGGCCCTTTGTGTTCACACGACAGCATTGGCGCAGGCGAACCTCAAACCACCGGCACGATGGGGAGACCTGCTTGACCCCGCCTATAAAGGCCTGTTGCTGGCCCTCGATCCCGGCGGATCTCGGACTGGTATGTTGACGCTTAGAGGCTGGTTTTCGCTTTGGGGCGAGGCGGGTGCTTGGCGCTATATGGAAGGCCTACACCGGAATATCATTGCATATCTTCAGAATGGCGCCGCACCGTGCAACATCGTGGCGCGCGGGCAGTACCCAATCGGATTTTCGTCTACCTATCAAGCGATAAAGCTCAAGCGCAAAGGCCTCCCGATTGATGTTGTGATACCAGGTGATGGAATTGGCTGGGACGTAGAAGCGATGGCCGTCGTGCGCGGGACCCCATATGCGGAAGCCGCCGAGGCCTTTGCGGACTGGTCGATCGGCAGCGCCGCGATGAACATACTCTCTCGCGGCTTCGGCATGACGACCTTGGCGGGACCGTCCGGAGTGCACAAGAAGTATCCACCCGAGATAACTCAGCGTTTGGCACCGGTGGATTTCTTTACAACGAGCCATATGCGGGAAAAGATACTGGCCGAATGGCGCATCCGATTCAGTGCCAAAGCCACGCGTTGACGTTACCAAATCCGTTCTGGCAGCAACGACGCCTCAGTTGTAAGAGAGGGCACGGTAGTAAAACCTCGGTGGTGAGGACGGACGAAATGAGCAGGAAAAGCGGCGATCCTTTACTTTTGACGCCTGGTCCACTGACGACAGGCGACGAAACCAAGCGCGCTATGCTGCACGACTGGGGGTCACGTGATCAGGCGTTCATTGACGCGACACGGGATATCCGGGAATGCATCAACGACGTGGCAGGCGGTGGACGCGAATTCACCACCGTCCCCATACAGGGCAGCGGCACCTTTGCGGTTGAAGCAATGGTTGGCACCTTTTTGCCGAGAGACGGCAAGTTACTGATCTTGGTCAACGGCGCCTACGGCCACCGGATTGCCAAGATTTGTGCGTATATGAACCGAGCATATGTGGTATCCGAGACACCCGAAGACATACCGCCGGATCCAAATGCAATCGACGCTATTCTCGACGCCGATCCGGACATTGGACACGTTGTGATCGTCCATTGCGAGACCACTTCAGGTATTCTCAACCCGGTAGGGGAAATTGCCGCAGTCGTGGCCAACCGGGGTCGAAAACTGTTGATCGACGCGATGAGCGCTTTTGGCGCCATCCCATTCGATCTCACTGATGTGACCTGCGATGCATTGGCGGCCTCATCGAACAAATGTTTCGAAGGCGTTCCGGGTATAGGGTTTGTGATATGCCGCAAGACCGCACTGCTGGAGGCAGAAGGAAACGCACATTCGCTGAGTTTGGACCTGTTCGATCAATGGAAAGCCATGGCACGCAACGGTCAATGGCGCTTCACACCGCCGACGCATGTCATCTTCGCACTGCGACAGGCGTTGGAGACGCATCGGGCTGAGGGCGGCGTCGATGGAAGGTATCATCGTTACTCGGAGAACTGTCGAGTTCTGTTAGAGGGTATGTGCGAACTCGGGTTCGAGCCGCTCCTGTCACACAACCTGCAAGCACCAATCATTGTAACTTTCAGAATGCCCGAAGACCCAAAGTTCGAATTCGAGACATTCTACGATCGACTAAAGCACAAGGGCTTTATCATTTATCCCGGCAAACTGACGGTCGCCGACAGTTTCAGAATTGGCTGCATCGGGGCTTTGAATGCGGATGATATGCGCGCCGCGGTTACCGCGGCTGGCAATACCTTGTTGGAGATGGGTGTTGCCTCTGGATCACCCGAGTAACCCGATGTTCCCGGCGGCATGCGGCCTATCCTCATTCGTTTTGATGATCCCCTTTCGATCGGAATCGTTCACGCGCAAACCGCACCGTTCGAAGGTGGTCTGGACTTGAACATCGAGTTGCATGACGCGCTTCAATCAGACCGGAATGAGGGACTGCCGGCAGGCGGACGGCTGGGTCATGCAGGCCTTTCCCAACCCATCACCGCGACGCGTTTCTCTCTGGCGGCAAGCGCATTCGCAATCCGGGCCCATCGATGGCATTCGACTTAATCGTTGAACGGCCCTCCGAAATTGAAATCATGAAATGTTTCGCCTTTGACCGTGACGTCACCAAACATCTACCGCGTCTCATACGGAAACTGGACTTCAAGTCACTCCCCTATCGCTCGCTCACGGAGCTTAGTTATGACCTGCGCAAGATCGGGTGGGTCGGTATCGCGGAGGACAGCATGGTCGTCAACGACGGGGATTAGCTGTCACTTTAAATTGGCAAGCGCGGGTCGAACCACTGTATAAATATGGGATACAGGATTTGATCTAGGGAATGGTATGAAACGCTCGAAATCAATCAGTCTGCTGGCAATGAGCGCCAGTGTCGTCGCTTTGTCGGCCTGCGAGGAGCCTGCGGTCGACGCTGCCGTCTTTGAGAATCTGTCACAATGTCTCGCCGATCCGAATGTCGAGCGGGCGCAGTGTGAGGCGGAATATCAATCCGCGAAAGACCAACATGCTCAGGTCGCACCAAAATATCAGTCGAAACAGGACTGCGAGGCTGATTTCGGGTCCGGTCAATGCGAGACAGCTCCCTACCAAACCCAGAGCGGCGGCTCGGTCTTCATGCCATTGATGATGGGATACATGATGGGCAGTATGCTCAGCGGGCGCACCGGCGCTGCATCGCAACCGTTGTATCGCTCGACCAGTGACCCGAATAACTTTCGAACCGCAGATAATAGGAAGGTCGGCAATACAATTGGGCGGACTCAGGTGGCACGATCGACGTCACGCGCCCCGAGCGTGAAGAGCTCGACTGTCTCGCGTGGCGGATTTGGTGCGCGTGCGCGTTCATTCGG
>CAXGSZ010000287.1:0-4327 GCA_964012455.1 uncultured Alphaproteobacteria bacterium | reverse complement strand
ATCCGGCGGTCCCTTCCAGTCCGGGTTATGTGGTATCGCACCCATGCCATCAGAAATCGCATCTGAGCCGGTCAGCACCGCGAGGACGCCAGGCATAGCCGTGGCGCGCTTTGTGTCTATCGACCGGATGCGCGCATGGGCGTGAGGCGAGCGGACCAACACGGCGTGACAGACGTCAGGTGGGGAATTGTCTCCCGCATAGACGCCGCGGCCCGTCAGAAGACGAATGTCCTCGCGGCGCGGTAGCGGGGCGCCAATACCATCGTCTTGACTGGGTCGATCGCTCACGGACGTGAACCTCTGACGTAGGTGATGCATGAGCCTATCAGCCGAAGGGCAGGGGGCCAACGGGGCAGTAGCCTTGTTGGTCGGTTTGTTGTAGGTCGCGGTGAAATAGGTCCCTGATTCCATGGGCAATTGCCTGTCTAGGTGTCCACGGCGACGTCATGAGGGGCGAGTTAGTCCCAGTCGAACGCGGACCCAGTCCCAGGTTTGTAGGAGGCGACCGCCAGTGCGTCTTCGACCACTAGTGGCCGCATCATATATGCGTCTATAGGTAAGCTATCGACCTCGAGCCAGCCGCCGTTCGGCTGGCCTGCCAGCAACCCGACATGAAGTTCCTGCATGCCGTGGCTGCGCACAGGAATGCCGTGTTTACGCGAAAGCGCTGCAACGCGCAGCCATCCGGTGATTCCGCCGCAGTTGGACGAATCAGGCTGTATGAAGCTTAGCGCCGACCGCTCGAATGCGAATTCGAATTAGTGGATAGTATGCAAATTTTCACCCATCGCCGGCGGTATGCCGGTCCCGCGGGTGATCTCAGCATATCCATCGTAGTCGTCAGTTATGATCGATACTTCGAACCAGACCAGATTGTAGGGATTAAACGCATTTGCCGCAGCGATGGCGCGTTCAACATCGATTGCGTAATTCGCATCGACCATGAATGAAGTATCCGGACCTATAGGCTCGCGCACGGCCCGAACCCTCTCAAAGTCTTCTGCAAGATTGTCCTGTCCCGCCTTTGTCTTGACCGCGTTGAATCCGCGCTCAAGGTATCTGTTGACGTTTGCAAGAAGCTTTTCGGTCGAGAAGTTGAGGTCGATTCCACCGCAATAGGCTCTTGCTCGGGCGTTGGCGCCGCCAGCCATTCGATGCAGTGGTTTGCCATCCTGTTTGCCTCGGATATCCCAGAGCGCGGTGTCGATCGCCGATATCGTGAATTAGGCAACGCCCCCACGCCCAACATAATGGACATGTCATTGCGTGTCGTCGAAAAGCGCGTCTATATCCTCGCAGTCTCCTCCGGCACGATGCGGTGCCAGGTTATGACGGATCATCGCGGCGATCGCTTTACCGCCGCGCCCGCCGGTATACGTGTAGCCGGTTCCGTGCGTACCGTCGCTCAGCCGGACGGTCGCCGTGATCAATTCAAAATGGGTATGGTCACCGTGCTTGGCATCAGAGAGAACTTCCTTGAGCGGAATCTCGAATTGTTGGGTGTCGATACGTTCGAACGTGGCATTGGCGGGCCGCCTATGGGTTAACCAAATGACGACGAATACCCTATGTCTTGACGGTGTCCTCGTGCAATGCTGGAGGCGGATAGGTCGCCCGATTGGCAACCATACGGTCATGAAGGTCTGAGATCTTACGGCTGCCCGTCGTCACGCAGAGAAAGGGCAGAAAGGCGTGGACGAGGCAGGCGAGAGTCGCGACGGCCATTGCTGTCGCAAATGACATCGCTGCGCAAAGGTGCTCGAAATACGTCTCATTGACGCTTGCGGGATGTTCAGTGAATAGCCTGCGGATCATTTTTTCACCTCGTTCTTCTTTGTCGTTTTATGTGAGAACCATATACCGCGCGAGCAGAAAATGATTTGCCAATTAGGCTAATAATCAGATAAAATATAGAAAAATATTTCTAATAAATAAGTTTATTTAGGAAATTTTTGCTTGGATGAGTTTGACAGCAAGATTCTGAACTGTCTTCAGCGTGATGCTTCGATGCCGCTTGCGGAAATTGCCGAAGTGGTAGGGCTATCGTCAACACCGTGCTGGCGGCGTATGCAGAACATGGAGAAGGCGGGCGTTTTGCAGGGGCGCGTCGCCATATTGGACCCGGCCAAGCTCAATGTCGGGGTTACAGTATTCGTCGCGATCAAGACAGCGCAGCACTCGCAGGAATGGCTGGAACGTTTTGCACGGCATGTCGACTTGATCGAGGAAGTCGTCGAATTCTATCGAATGAGCGGTGACGTTGATTACATGTTGCGGGTCGTGGTACCGGATATCGCAGCTTACGATGCGGTATACAAGCGGTTGATCGAAGTCGGCGGTTTGTCTGATGTCAGTTCGACCTTCGCCATGGAGAGAATCAAATATACGACTGCTTTGCCATTAAATTACGCCCGCTGAAATGCGTGAGATTTGGCCGTGCCCCGTCGCCTTTGGTCAGCTGATGCCTTGACCGGCCAGAGGTTCAGGGTACTAGTTAAATAGCTAAAGAAATGGCCAGGAGACGCGCGAAAATGGCTGAGTTTGACTATATTGTCGTGGGGGCCGGGTCGGCTGGTTGTGTCATGGCCAATCGCCTGTCGGAAAATCCCAACGCGAGCGTTCTACTGCTCGAAGCCGGCGGTAAGGACGATAATATTTGGATCCATATCCCCGTTGGATACGTCAAGACGATGCAGGATCCCAATGTGAACTGGCTGTTTGAGACCGAGCCCGATGAATATACCTACCATCGTTCGATCCCGGTTCCGCGCGGTAAGGTTCTTGGCGGATCGAGTTCGATTAATGGAATGCTCTACGTGCGCGGCCAGTCACAGGATTACGATACCTGGGCTCAGCTCGGAAATCGGGGCTGGTCCTTCGATGATGTCCTTCCCTATTTTAAAAAGTCAGAGAATAACGTTGACCGTCCAACCGAACTGCATGGTGTCGGTGGCCCGCTTCAGGTCGAAGACCTAAGCGAGACATATCCCATTCTCGATGCGTTCATCGACGCGGCGGAAGAAGCGGGGTATCCGAAGAATCCAGACTACAACGGCACGACTCAAGAAGGTTTCGGCTACTATCAAGTCACGCAAAAAGGTGGACGGCGATACAGTGTGAGCCGAGCGTTCCTTGATCCCATTCGCGGTCGCGCCAACCTGAAAGTGGAGACGGATGCGTTCGCACGCGACGTGATTTTTGAAGGCAATAAGGCTTTAGGGATCAATTACACGGTTCATGGGTTCCCGCGCGCGGCGCGGGCCCGCAAGGAAGTCATCCTCTGCGCCGGCGCCATCCAGTCACCGCAAATTCTGGAACTGTCCGGTGTTGGCCAGCCCGAACTCCTCAGGGAGCACGGCATCGACGTGCGTCATGAATTGGCGGGTGTAGGTGAGAACCACCAGGACCACTACATCAGTCGGATGGCGTGGAAGGTAAAACAACCGGTTACGCTAAACGAAACCACACGTGGGCTATCACTATTGAAGGAAGGTCTAAAACTGCTCTTCCAAGGGAAGGGGGCACTCACGATGCCGGCCGGTATTGCCCATGGCTTCGTTAAGACTCGTCCGGAACTTGAGACGCCGGATGTGCAGTACCACTGTGCTCACGCGAGCTTTGCCGACCCGCACAAGCGAATCCTGCACGATTTTCCCGGTATGTCGCTTGGGCCCTGCCAGCTGCGCCCCGAGAGTCGGGGGACAGTACACATTACGTCGGATGACCATCGGGATCGGCCAGCCATCAAGGCGAATTTCCTCAAGGAAAAGCTCGATCGGGAGACCCATGTCGCCGGCCTGAAGATCGCGCGCGACATTCTCGAGCGCCCGGCGCTCGATGCCTATCGGGATGTCGAGTTCGTGCCCGGGCCAGATTGCCGAACAGACGACGAGTTGCTGGATCACGCCCGCCGCGTCGGCGGTACGGTGTATCACCCAGTTGGTACCTGCAAGATGGGCAACGACCCGATGGCCGTGGTCGACGACCGGCTCCGGGTGCATGGCATTGGTGGCTTGCGCGTGGTCGATGCTTCGGTCATGCCGCGGTTGGTCTCTGGCAATACAAATGCGCCTGTCATCATGATCGCCGAAAAGGCGGCGGATATGATTAAGGAAGACGCTCGGTAACCGATTGATGGCCTCGGCTCCCAAAGTGCGAAAACATAAAGCGCGACCGGACAGTGCCTTTGAGCGGGCGGCGCGCCAACCGCTAATGCTTGGCCTCTTTCTCCCGCATCAGGAAGGTGCTTGGAGCCCATCCAAGGCGCCGCGCAAGACGTCATGGGATTTCGACTATAATGCCAAATGCGCGCGCAAGGCGGACCAAC
>CAXGSZ010000286.1:0-4329 GCA_964012455.1 uncultured Alphaproteobacteria bacterium | reverse complement strand
CCGCGATGCAGTGGATGGTATTTCAAAAGCAGTGCAGACGGTTCTGGACGGCGCACCGGGTGATGCGTTGACAATTCTGCAAGCCGGGCAACTTGGCCCACGATCAGCGCTTCGAAAGCTAGCGGAATCCTCGAGTGCTGCAGCGGCGATTCCGTGTTATGCTGACGATGCTGCAAATTTAGAGCGCGTCATTCGGGAGACGTTGGCTAGCAACGATATACGGATCACATCGGAGGCGGCGGGTTGGCTCGTTGGCCGCCTCGGCTCCGATCGCGCTATTTCCCGCGGAGAGATGGAGAAATTAGCCCTGTTCGCTGGCCCCGGCGCTGAGATTGATCTTGATATGGCGATGGCTGGTGTGGGTGACAGCGCTGCCGATTCGATTGACGAGTTGGTTTATGCGGCCAGCGACGGTGATTCAAACTGCGTTGATCTCTATCTCATGCGAAGTCTTCAGGCCGGTGGGACCACCGTCGGCATATTGCGAGCGCTCACCAATCATTTAATGCGCCTCGAGGCGGCCAGCGCGCGGATTGCTCAAGGCGAACCGGCACCCTCCGTCTTAAAGTCACTCCGTCCGCCAGTTTTCTATAAACTGGAGAGACGGTTCCAAAATCAACTGCGTATTTGGCAGGGAGACACGCTTGCACGCGGATTGCAGCTCACGCTCGACGCTGAACTGCAGTGCAAGACCACAGGGGTTCCGGAAGATGCCGTTTGCGGGCGGGCGCTGCTGCAGATTGCGAGCTTAGCTCGTCAACGCCAGCGATATGCACGCTAGCGGTGTTCGCCACCGGTAATTCTCTGCAAAATATCATCGAGTTGATCAAGGCTCGCATAGTGGAATTTCAGAGTTCCCACTTCTCCGCGATCTTCAATTTCGACCTTTAAACCCAATAGGTTACCAAGATCACGCTCAAGTGCCGCGGTATTTGGATCCTTCTCTGGCGCGGGCGGGCGCCCGCGTCCTTCCACGGCGCCAGATGGGTCGCGCTCCCGGCGAATCATTGTTTCGGTCTGGCGCACGTTGAGCGCCTTCTTGATCACTGCGATAGCCGCCGCCGCGGGATCGTCCGCACCAAGCAGGGCACGCGCATGACCTGCGCTTAACCGTCCATCCTGCACGCTTTCACGCACTGAATCCGGGAGACTAAGCAGACGGATTGTGTTGGCGACATGGCTGCGGCTCTTGCCGATTTCGCGCGCAAGGTCTCCTTGGGTGCGCGCGAACTGGTCCATAAGGCGCTTGTATCCTTCGGCCTCTTCGATCGGTGTGAGATCCTCGCGTTGAAGGTTTTCAATCAACGCGATTTCGAGCGCCTCGCGGTCATCGATATCCTTGATGATTACGGGCACCTCATGCAGACCTGCAGCTTGGGCCGCACGCCAGCGCCGTTCTCCTGCAACGATCTCATAGCGGTCCGGCTGGCCTTCAAGTGCGCGCACCAGCAGGGGTTCAAGAATACCCTTCTCGCGCACGGAGGTGGTCAAGGCTTGCAACGCCTCGCTGTCAAATTGGAGTCGCGGCTGGTAAACGCCGCTTTGCAGATACTCGACCGGTAAGGCACGGTCATCTCGTTGTTTAGGCGGTTGCATTCCTTCAGGCGGTTCATCGCCGAAAAGAGCCGAGAGACCCCGCCCGAGGTGTTTTCTCTTTCCTTGTTCGGACATCAGAACGCCAACTCCCGCTCGCGTTTGAGAATTTCGCCGGCCAGATGGATATACGCGCGGCTCCCCGCACAGCGCCAATCGTAGAGCAGAACCGGCTTTCCATAGGATGGCGCTTCGGAAATGCGGACGTTGCGGGGGATAACAGTCTTGTAGACCTTGTCGCCAAAATGCTCGCGCACATCGGCGGCTACCATATCCGAGAGATTGTTTCTGCGATCAAACATCGTCAGGACGACACCCTGTATCTCAAGTTTGGGGTTGAAACTTTGCCGCACACGTTCAATCGTGCGAACCAGATGGCTCAGCCCCTCAAGGGCATAAAATTCGCACTGCAGCGGCACCAGGACCGATTGCGCTGCGCACAACGCATTGAGTGTCAACAACCCCAATGCGGGTGGACAGTCGATCAAAATGTAATCGTACCCGCCATCGAGCGCGTTGAGTGCACGCGCTAAACGAGCTTCTCGGCCATCCGCATCCAAGAGCTCAAGTTCCGCACCCGCGAGGTGAACCGACGCCGGAACGACATCGAGACCGGGCACGACCGTCGGCGCGATGGCGTCCCTCGCCGCTCCCTCGCCGATCAGAAGGTCGTATACCGTAGGTCGGTCTTCACGTTTCTCGATATCGAGGCCGGTACTCGCATTTCCCTGTGCATCGATGTCGACCAACAGAACGCGCATCTCGTTGGCGGCAAGCGCAGTTGCCAGATTCACGGCCGTGGTGGTTTTTCCGACACCGCCCTTCTGATTGGCAACCGCGATAATACGAGGTGATTGCTCAACAGCGGCTATAATAGGCGATTCTGGTTCAGTCATCTGCGGCGTCAACACGGGTGAGCGACCTCATTTTAAGAATAACACCCTCCGTGCTAGAATAGCTCGGAATCACGTCGAGAGACATATTCCAATTATTTTTTACTTCGGTCAATTCGTTTCTAAAGTCTTTTCCCTTAAAGAAAAAAAAGACTGTATTCTGTTTTGAAATAGATTGACTTAAATCTATCAGTCGTTTCAAAGGGGCCACCGCACGCGCCATCACAATCGCCGCAGGGGCAATTCTCGCCGTTTCGACGCGGGTATTATGGATTTCGACCAAGGTTTCCGTGACGCGTGACGCTTCGTGAAGGAAGGCACACTTGCGATAATCCGAGTCGATGAGATGAACTTCCGGGACCCCCATGATACCGAGAACCATACCTGGTAGGCCTGCGCCGGAGCCGATATCCACGACTGGGCCAGACGTTATCGGTAAATGCGCCATTAGCTGGCCACTGTCAAGGATGTGGCGGCGCCATATATCCTGCGCCGTTTTTGGGCCGATGAGATTGATCGCGCGCTGCCATTTCAAGAGAAGTCCAACATATCGCTCTAGACGCTCCATTGTTTCACGTGAAACACCGAGCCGTTCGCCCACCTCACTCGCGGTTAGAAATTCATTCACCGGCAGCAGACATCCCGCGTTGCACATAGCGTAGGATAGCTACAATTGCGGCCGGAGTCACCCCGGAAATACGCGCGGCGGCACCCAAGGTCTCGGGTCTTACCTGCTTCAATTTTTCGCACACTTCAGCCGAGAGGCCGCCAACTGCGTGATAGTCCAAGCCATCCGGCAGGGCTAATGCTTCGTCGCGGCGAAACGCGGCCACATCCGAATCCTGTCGCGAAAGATAGCCTGCATAAAGTGCATCGATCTCGATCTGCTCGGCGATCTCGGCATCGAGGTCAGCCAGTTCGGGCCACACCGCATTCAGTCGCGCCATCGTCACTGTCGGCATGGCCAACAAGTCAAAGGCGGACCGCGATACACCATTCCGGCTGACCTCGATGCCGTGAGCGGACAGCGCATTGGGAGTGGCCTTTAGCGCAGAAGTCAGTTGTCGCGCCGCAGTCAGCGACGCCCCCTTGCGCCGCCAAATAGCGGCTCGCTCCGAGCCGACACAGCCCGCGGCCAGACCAAGAGCGGTCAATCGCTGATCCGCGTTGTCGGCCCGCAATCGCAGGCGATATTCCGCGCGCGAGGTAAACATGCGATACGGCTCGTTGGTCCCCCGGGTGACCAAGTCATCCACCAGAACGCCCATATAAGCATCAGCCCGATCGAACACGACCGGCGCAGCGCCCGACGCCGCCCGCGCCGCATTCCAGCCAGCCAGGAGCCCTTGCGCCGCGGCTTCCTCATACCCCGTCGTCCCGTTGATCTGTCCCGCAAGATAGAGACCTGGCAGGCGTTTGGTCTCGAGGCTGCGCCGCAATTCTCTTGGATCGACATAGTCATACTCGATCGCATATCCGGGGCGGATCATTTTTGCCCGTTCCAGACCTGGAATGGTCGCCAAGAGATCGCGCTGGACCGCTTCCGGCAATGATGTCGAGATCCCGTTTGGATAAACCGTTGAATCGTCCAGCCCCTCCGGCTCCAGAAAGATCTGGTGCGACGCACGGTCGGCAAACCGCACCACCTTATCCTCAATGGACGGGCAATAACGCGGACCCACCGAATTAATTTGCCCCGAATGCATTGGTGATCTCTGGAGGTTCCGCCGGATCACATTGTGGCCGGCAGTTGTGCTTCCGGTGATATAGCAGGCAATTTGCGGCGTGGTTATACGCGGCGTCAAATAGGAGAATGGCACCGGTGGATCATCGCCATGTTGCA
>CAXGSZ010000285.1:0-4358 GCA_964012455.1 uncultured Alphaproteobacteria bacterium | reverse complement strand
CCGCACCCGATGCATCGACAAGGACAAAATCTCCCTTGCGTTGCCAAATAGCGACGGGAACCCGCTCGACGATCGACACTCGAATTGTATCCGGCAGGTGGCGTTCCACACGCGCCGACGCGATCCATCCAATTTCCTCCAGGCGATGGCGTGCCGCCGTAAAATCAAACTCCAGAACAAGGTCGCCACGTTTCACACCAAGGGCGGTAAGCATCACGGCGCGAGACGTCTCTTGGCGCCCGTCGACTAAAACCTCGTCGACGACGAGGCCGGCGGCGCGGTTGAGCAAACGATACGCCGAAGCCATGCTAGATATCGCAGCATCGACCGCCCCCGATTGCCAGGACCACCAAGCGCTGCCACCGGCGCCCCCGACCACGAACGCGACAAGCACCAACCAGGCGGCGGGCCGAGTCCATCGCGGCCAAACACGCCGGCGCGCGATTTGCCTCTTGGTCGTAGCTGACTTTTTACCGCTCTTCTTCATGGCGTTTCGCCCCCCCGCAGCGATCGTCCGATGCGACGAATCTCCCATTCGAGATGAACGCCAGTCTTCTCCACGACCTGGCAGCGAATTTCCTCACCTAGTAGCTCGAGATCCGCAGACGTCGCCGTTCCCGTATTCAACAGGAAATTGCAGTGCTGTTCCGAAACCATGGCGCCGCCACGACGCAAGCCGCGGCATCCGGCCTGTTCAATCAGTTCCCAAGCCTTTCTTCCGGGCGGATTTGCAAAGGTCGACCCTCCAGTGCGCGTACGTGGTTGGCTTTCCCCTCGCATTGCTGCGATCGCCGCCATCCGATCCGCGATCTTCCCAGTATCCCCTGGTTCACCGAGCAGACGGGCAGATATGACGACCCAACCTTCCGGAACCGCGGAATGTCTATAGGAGAAATCAAGGCGACAGGCATTCATCACATGGGTGCCACCTTCATCGTCGAGCACCGTCGCGTCGATTGCGACGTCCGCTATCTCACCTCCATAGGCACCAGCATTCATGCGTATTGCACCGCCAATCGTACCGGGGACTCCGGATAAGAATTCGAGGCCTGCAACGCCATTGTCGCGGGCCGCGCGGGCCACATTAACATCAAGCGCGGCCGCGCCCGCAGTGACCGTTGTGCCGTCGAAAGCGACATTGGTGAACGCGTCGCCGAGCACGACAACAACGCCGTCTATACCGCCGTCACGCACCAACAGATTTGAGCCGAACCCGATTACTGTTACGGGTACATCGCCAGGCCGCTCGGCCAGAAACAGCTGCAAGTCCTCCACGTCCTCCGGTTCGAACAAGATTTCCGCCGGACCACCGGTGCGGAACCAGGACCTGCGACTTAAGTCGGCATTCAACTCATAGCGACCGCGGGCGGCGGGTAACCGGTCGAACAACGCATGGCTGTGTAAGAATGCTGCCATCGCCATCACCCAACCTCCGCCTTGTCTTGCGTCAACGCCCTCAGCGCGGCGGGTAGCTCATTCGCCCAATTTGTAATCGTGCCAGCACCAAGACAGACAACCAGATCCCCTGGCTGGACTCTCTCGGCGATCATCTCAGGAAGAGCTTCGGGTCTGGGCAAGGCTTCTACGCTGCGGTGTCCGCGCGTGCGCAGTCCATCCACAAGCGCGTCTCTGTTGACGCCTTCGATCGGTGCCTCGCCCGCCGCATGGACGTCGGCGACGATGACGGTGTCAGCATCGTTGAAACTGGTGCAGAAATCCTCGAAGAGGTCCATCAGACGAGTATATCGGTGCGGCTGCACCACGGTGATCACTCGACCACGCGTCGCCGCCCGAGCCGCCCGAAGAACGGCGACTATCTCGACCGGATGGTGCCCATAGTCATCGACCACGGTCACACCACCGACTTCGCCCGTTTTCGTGAAACGGCGCTTCACTCCAGTGAAACCGGCGAGACCTTCGACTACCGTTGCCGCTGGGATGCCCATCTCTGTCGCTACGGCAATGCCGGCCAGTGCATTTTGAACGTTATGCTCGCCGAACATCGGGAGCCTGATGCCCTCGAGCTTGTCCTGATCGCCAGAACGCGCTGACAGAATTACATCAAACTGAGCGCCACCCGGCCCCTGACGCACGTTCTCTCCGCGGACTTCAGCCTGCGGGCTCATGCCATATGTGACGATGCGGCGATCAGTCACCTGCCCGATCATTGCCTGCACTTCCGAATGATCGATGCAGAGCGCGGCAAAGCCGTAGAAGGGGATGTTTTCGACAAAAACCTTGAACGCCGCCTTCACTTTTTCGAAGTCGCCATAAAAGTCGAGATGCTCGGGGTCGATGTTGGTTACAACGGCAATCGTCGCCGGCAGCTTTACAAACGTGCCGTCGGATTCGTCTGCCTCGACCACCATCCACTCGCCCGCACCCAAGCGGGCGTTCGTGCCGTAAGCATTGATAATCCCACCGTTGATGACCGTCGGATCAAATTCGGCGTGATCCAGAATCGACGAAATCAAAGAGGTCGTGGTCGTCTTACCATGCGTACCGCCGACCGCAATCGACCATTTGAGACGCATCAGTTCACCCAGCATTTCGGCACGTCGCACCACCGGCACGAGCCGGGAACGCGCTGCAACGACCTCAGGATTATCCGCTTTCACCGCCGACGAGATAACGACCACGTCGGCTTGCTCTACGTTCTCCACCGCATGTCCTATCGCCACTCGAATACCCAAGTCTTCGAGACGTTTGACGTTGGCACTCGCAGCGATATCCGAGCCTTGCACGGTATAGCCGAGATTGTGCATCACCTCCGCAATACCCGACATACCGATACCGCCGATCCCAACGAAATGAATGGTCCCGATCGTTAGTGGCATTTCCTTCATGCCGCTACCTCCTGCCGGTTCACGTCTTCGCCATCGCCATTCCCGTTCCCGGTAACCACCTCGACGACCAGATCCGAGAGTTGCCCCGCGGCTTCGGGTTTACCCATCTGATGCGCACATCGGGCGGCAACTGTCAGCGTCGGCCCCGGTCGCAACAGCGAGGAGAGACGCTCAGCGAGGACCTCGGGTGTGAATGCATCTTGCTGAACGATCCAGCCGCCCCCGGCATCACAAAACCCTTCGGCATTAGCAGTCTGGTGATCGTCCGTCGCGTGCGGGAAGGGAACCAGGAGCGCCGGTCGGCCAACAACAGCGAGCTCTGCTATTGTCGAAGCCCCACTGCGGCAGATGACCAAAGACGCCTTTGCAAATCGTTCCGGAATGTCGTCAAAGAAGGACGCAACTTCAGCACGAACCTTAGCGCGACCTAAATTGCTTTTCGCGGTGTCGAGAGCCTCCGCACGACATTGCAGGACCACACTTAAGCGCGCGCGCAAGCCGTCGTCCAGTAGCGAAACCGCACGCGGCACAATCTCGCCGAAAACCTTAGCGCCCTGGCTGCCGCCGATGATCAAAAGATCGACATCGCCCTCCGCTTCCAAGGGCACGTATGGCTTATTGCGCGCCGCGATTACCTCGGGGCGAACTGGATTTCCCGTCCATATCGACTTATCGCGGTCGGCCGCCCGCAACACCCGCACTGACGCGAAGGCAGTGGCGACGCGCGTGGCACGGGGCGCCAGCAGGCGATTTGCACGGCCAAGTACGGCATTCTGTTCGTGGATGACGGTCTTTATGCCCAGATGCTGCGCCGCAAGCACCGTCGGCGCAGAGGGATAACTACCGAAACCTACCACGACCATCGGGTTCAGCCGCCTCAGCCGCCGCCGTGCCTGCAGATAACCACGAGCCAGACGCAGAATAGCACCCCCTGCCGCAAGATATCCCCTGCCGCTGACACCTGCGGCATCGATGCGATGGATTTCTAACTCACCAAGGGCACCATCGAAGGCTTCGCTGCGGCGATCCCCCATCAGAACCAGACGATATCCCCTGCTACGGAGTTCCGAGGCAAGAGCTTGCGCAGGGAAGATATGCCCCCCAGTTCCGCCGGCGGCGAGCACGATCGGGCGAGTCTCGGTCATGCCGCACCTCCCGCGCGCCGACGGGTCAGCGCCAGCAGAACGCCCATGCCGAAGGCCAGCGCCAGCAACGAAGACCCACCGTAAGAAATAAACGGCAAGGTCATGCCTTTGGTTGGCATTAAGCTCGTGGTGGACCCCATGTTAATCAGCGCCTGCAAGGCGAATTGAACCAGCAATCCGGTCGCCGCAATAACGACGAACAAATCGGTGCTGCGCATAAGATTTGCGATGCCGCGCAAGACGACGAACCCGAAGAGGCCCACAATCACGAGACAAAGAACGAGGCCGAATTCCTCGCCGGCAACTGCCAACACGAAGTCCGCATGCGCGTCCGGTAGGTAACTTTTGACTGTGCCCTCGCCAGGCC
>CAXGSZ010000284.1:0-4384 GCA_964012455.1 uncultured Alphaproteobacteria bacterium | reverse complement strand
ATGCGACGGCGTCGCCTCCGTCGCATGATCCGAAAGATGGAAGGCCTCCTCATTGGTCTAGCGCCCGGCGCTGCTGTGCATGGGGGGGTGTCTCGCCAAAAATAGCAACGGCCGAGCAGCAGCAAGAATGTGAAGCCGATGCTAAATCTTGCGGTGCGAACAGCCAATCTCCATATATCAAAAGGGTCCCGCGATTGGGCCCGCAGCCGTCAAATTCCGCCCATCGACGTTTCGTCTCGAATGAGGGGAATGAACGGAGGTAATAAATGAACTTCGAGAATTATACCGAGCGCTCGCGAGGTTTCGTCCAGTCGGCTCAGACCCTGGCAATGCGCGAAGGTCATCAGCAATTGACGCCGGAGCATCTCCTGAAGGTGCTGCTGGATGACAAGGACGGTTTAGCGACCGGTCTCATCCGAGAAGCAGGCGGTGATCCGACTGCGACGCTCAAGGGTGCGGAAGCCGCGCTGGCGGCATTGCCGAAGGTCGAAGGTTCTGGCGCGGGGCAGGTCTACCCGGCGCGTGAATTGGTCCGTTTCTTCGAGCAGGCAGAGGAACTCGCCGACAAGGCGGGAGACAGTTTCGTTACGACAGAACGCATGTTACTCGCGCTCGCGCTGCTGCAGACCACGGCTGCTGCGAAGGCGCTGACAGATGCCGGGATTA
Source organism: uncultured Alphaproteobacteria bacterium (assembly GCA_964012455.1). GTDB lineage: Bacteria > Pseudomonadota > Alphaproteobacteria > UBA8366 > UBA8366 > UBA6544. The sequence goes on along the minus strand of CAXGSZ010000284.1, from coordinate 3,718 downwards.
CGGCACAGGACCTGAACAAGGTGATCAACACCCTGCGTCAAGGGCGTTCGGCGGACAGCGCCACGGCGGAAGATCAATACGACGCACTGAAGAAATATACCCGCGACCTAACCGCGACGGCTGGTGAGGGCAAGATCGATCCGGTGATTGGTCGAGACGAGGAAATCCGGCGCACCATGCAAGTGCTGTCGCGGCGCACCAAGAATAACCCTGTGCTGATCGGTGAGCCCGGTGTCGGCAAAACGGCGATCGTCGAGGGACTTGCGCAGCGCATCATTAACGGCGATGTGCCCGAAGGGCTCAAGAATAAGCGACTACTTTCTCTGGATCTCGGTGCGCTGGTCGCCGGGTCCAAGTTCCGCGGCGAATTCGAGGAGCGTTTGAAGGGGGTTCTGCAGGAATTGGAATCCCAAGGAGGCGAAGTCATCCTGTTCATCGACGAGTTGCACACGCTAATCGGTGCAGGTGCAGCCGAAGGGGCGATGGACGCCTCTAATATGCTGAAACCCGCCCTCGCGCGCGGTGAGTTGCATTGTGTCGGTGCGACAACGCTTGACGAGTACCGCAAGCATATCGAAGAGGACGCCGCTCTGGCGCGGCGGTTCCAGCCGGTCTTTGTCGCAGAACCGACGGTTGAGGATACGGTCTCGATCCTTCGCGGCCTTAAGGAGAAGTACGAGTTGCACCACGGGGTGCGAATTACGGATGGTGCCATCGTCTCGGCGGCAACGCTCTCAAACCGGTACATTACCGACCGCTTCCTGCCAGACAAGGCTATCGACCTCGTGGACGAGGCGGCAAGCCGCTTGCGCATGGAAGCTGATTCGAAACCGGAGGAGATCGACGAGCTGGACCGCCGCATTATCCAGCTCAAGATCGAGCGCGAGGCGCTGAAGAAAGAAACCGATCGCGCGAGCCGGGAGCGTCTTGAGATGCTCGAAGGCGAGTTGAGCGAGCTCGAGGAGAAGTCGGCGGCGCTGACCAAACGCTGGGAAGCGGAGAAGGAAAGCCTGCATGACACGCAGAGCCTGACAGAGCAGCTGGACGCGGCTCGCGTCGAGGCCGATCGGGCACAGCGGGAGGGTGACCTCAGCCGTGCAGGTGAATTGCTCTACGGTGTCATTCCGGACCTCGAAGCGAAAATTAGCTCGGGTCACGATGATGGCGGCGATAGCGGCGAACGCATGATCAACGAAGAGGTACGCGACCGCGATATTGCGGCCGTCGTCTCGCGATGGACCGGCATTCCCGTCGACTCCATGCTTCAGGGAGAGCGCGAGAAGCTGCTCGCCATGGAGGAGAGTCTGCGTGAGCGTGTCATCGGCCAGGAAGAAGCGATCGTATCCATTTCCAATGCCGTGCGGCGCGCCCGGACAGGATTGCAGGACCCGAACCGGCCGATCGGCTCTTTTCTGTTTCTTGGGCCCACGGGTGTCGGCAAGACGGAGTTGACGAAGGCTTTGGCCGGGTTTCTGTTCGACGACGATCAGGCGATGGTGCGCATCGACATGTCGGAATTCATGGAGAAGCATTCCGTAGCGCGGCTAATTGGCGCCCCTCCAGGTTATGTCGGATATGACGAGGGCGGCATGCTGACCGAGGCGGTGCGCCGGCGGCCCTATCAGGTCGTTTTGTTCGACGAGGTCGAAAAGGCGCATCCCGACGTCTTCAACGTCCTGCTTCAGGTGCTTGATGACGGGCGGCTCAGCGATGGCCACGGCCGAACGGTCGACTTCAAGAATGTAGTACTGATCATGACGTCAAATCTCGGCGCCGAGGTTCTCGCGAATCAGCCGGAAGGCGAAGACAGTGATGCTGTGCGCGACGGCGTGATGGATGTGGTGAAGGCGTCCTTCCGGCCGGAGCTCCTTAACCGCATCGACGAAGTTTTGCTGTTTCATCGCCTTGCGCGGCCGCACATGAAGGGGATAGTTGAGATTCAGCTGCGCCAGCTCCGCCATATGCTGGAGGAGCGCAAGATCACGCTTGAGATCGACGAGGCGGCGAAGAGTTGGCTTGCGGGAAAGGGGTATGACCCGGTCTATGGAGCGCGACCGCTGCGCCGAGTCATCCAGCAGGAACTGCAGAATACTTTTGCTACAATGGTTTTGGCGGGGCGGATTGCCGATGGCGACACGGTCAACGTCTCCGCTGGTGACGGGGCGCTTACGATCAACGGTGAGGTCGAAGATGCAGCGTAGTTCCGAAACGCCAGCAGCTAGTTGGTACGCCGTTCGGCAACCTGTTGTGGACGGACGAGTGCCGCGTAACGATCTTCGAGCGTAGCAGCATGTGCTTTGAACGCGGCAAGTTCGCGGCCTTGCAGCTTACGGCCTGACGGGAGATTAACAGAACGCGGATTGACTTGCCGGCCGGACTTGTGGACCTCGTAGTGGAGGTGCGGACCGGTCGATCGTCCCGTCGACCCGACATAGCCGATGACCTGTCCCTGCCCGACACGGTGTCCCTTACGGATGCCACGGCCGAAGCGTTGCATGTGCGCATAGGCCGTCTTGTAGGTGCCATTGTGACGAATCCGGACATACTTACCGTACCCGCCATTGCGTCCGGCATATTCGACCACGCCGTCACCGGCGGCATAGATTGGCGTACCGCGCCGGGCAGCGAAATCGAGACCTTTGTGCATATGTGTATAGCCGAGGATCGGATGACGCCGTTTCCCGAATCCGGAAGAGATGCGGGCCCCATCGATCGGCGTGCGTAGCAGCGCCTTACGGACACTTTTTCCTTTCGCATCGTAGTAGTCGACCTGCCCGTCGCGCGTCTCGTAGCGATAAAGCCGGATCGGCTTGCCGCGAAGCATCATTTGGGCGAGTAAAATATTGCCCGATTTCACAACGCGTCCGCTATCGTCGCTATATTCGTCGAAGAGCAGGTCGAACGTATCACCTCGCCGAATGTCGCGCTGGAAGTCGACATCGAAGCTGAAGATCTGGATCAATTTCGCAAGCGTCGATTGCGGCAGGCCGGCTTCCAGCCCGGCGACATAGAGACTGCTGTCGATGCGTCCGGCGGCGTGGGTGCTGCGGCGATTCAGGGGACGCAGAACGGTCTCGGCGTGGTAGCCGTTCTTCGTCTGCCGGACCGCAACATCGCGCTCGACGCTTTCCGAAAAGGTGAGCGAGAGTAAACGCGGCGCTTTCTGCATTTGCGGTTGTAGTGTTAGCAGAATTCGCTGACCAGGTTTGATCCGGCGCGGCTTGTAGATTTTTGCCATCGCCTGAATCGCGCGGCTGGCTTCGGCTGTCGTTACGCCCGCTTCCGTCAGCAGCGCCATCAGTGTGTCGCCCTTGCCGACGGTGCGGATATCCTCGTATGGCAAGGACAATTGAGCTGACTCGGCCTCACTGTCACTTGCGAGGTTATGGGTTGCCGACGGAACGCTTCTGGCCTTGATATCGGCGGATGGTAGGACGGTCTGATCCGAGGCCAGCGCAAACAATGCAAGGGCGCCGCCGAGAGCGACTAATGTACCGTTTCGAAGTGTTTTCTTCATTCGTATTAGATTTATTATTCTGCCTTTACTTAAGAAATGACGGGAAATTAAGTATTTATACAAAAAATCGCGATATTCCTGACTCTTTGTATAATGTTCGTATATTTTTCGATTGTCAACGGTCGCTGAGCGTCGAAATTTGGCATTTGAGGGGAAAACTTTAGAAAAATTGTCAACATTCGTTTGACAGCGCTTTGGAGC
>CAXGSZ010000283.1:0-4384 GCA_964012455.1 uncultured Alphaproteobacteria bacterium | reverse complement strand
CTGACCAATGGAACGACTATGCCGAAGCGGAAGGCTGGAGCGACGGTATGCCGCTAATGGTGCCGACGGAGGACAAGGTTACAGCCTTCGTCGAAACCTGCAGGGGCGATAATGAGCCGTTCGATCCGATGCCTCCGCGACGGGTAGTGCCAACCTTAAAGAGCATTGCTGCCAACGCCGTTATGGCGGGCTGCAAGCCTGAATATTTTCCTGTTGTGGTATCGACGGTTCGCGCACTTCTGAAACCGGACTACAACCTTCACGGAACGCTGGCGACCACCCATCCCTGCGCGCCCGGCGTGATTCTCAACGGTTCGATTCGTGCCAATCTCGAGATCAACTGCGGCAGCAATTGTTTTGGCCAGGGACACCGGGCAAATGCGACGATCGGGCGCGCGGTGCAACTGACGTTATTGAATATCGGTGGTGCGAAGCCGGGTATGATGGACCGCTCGACCCAAGGCTCGCCCGCGAAATACGCCTTCTGTTTCGGCGAAAATGAGGAAGAGAGCCCCTGGGAGCCCTATCACGTGCGACGTGGTTTTGCGGAAGATGATAGTGTTGTGACTGTCTTGCCGTGCGAGCCGCCACACAACGTGAACGATCACGCGAGTACGACCGGGGACGGAATTCTGACAACTATTGCGGGCACTGTCTCGCAGCCCGGGTCGAATCTGATATACGGAACTGCACCCTTCACGGTGGCGCTTGGTCCTGAGCATGCGCAGACAATTCATCGTGATGGTTTCAGCATCACGGACATTCAGCAGAAGCTTTATGAAGATTCCGCTGTTGCGGTCGACCGGGTGTCCGACGAGAACCGCGCGAACTACGAAAATGACCGCGAACAGGAGCCGGTCAACGGGAAGTATTATCTGACACGTTCGCCGAAGGATATTCAGGTACTGGTCGCGGGTGGTCCGGGTAAGCATTCGGCGATTATCCCGACGTTCGGTTTCACGGAGGCCATTTCATTGCGGATTGCCAATGTCTGACGCTTCCGACATTGAATACGTCGAGATAGGGGATCTCGATTTCGATACGTGGAATGAATATGCCTTGGAGCAGGGTTGGGGGGATGGCCTGCCTATCTATGCGCCAACCGAGGAGAAGGTGGCAGTCCTCATCAAGACGTGCCGTGGCGACAACCGGCCCTTCGATCCCATGCCGCCGCGACGTGTAGTACCAACCCTGCGGAATATTGCTGCGAACGCGGTTATGGCGGGTTGCAAACCGGAGCATTTTCCGGCGGTCGTGGCCGCGGTGCGTGCGGTCCTGGTTCCAGATTACAACCTTCATGGCACGCTGGCGACGACGCATCCTTGTGGCCCAGGGTTGATCCTTAGCGGCCCGGTGCGCACCGCGATCGGCATCAATTGCGGCAATAATTGTTTCGGACAAGGCAACCGCGCTAACGCGTCGATCGGCCGGGCGCTTCAATTGACCATGCTGAACGTCGGCGGTGGCAAGCCAGGCGTGATGGACCGGTCGACCCAGGGATCGCCCGCCAAGTTCAGTTTCTGCTTTGGTGAGAATGAGGAAGCCAGTCCGTGGGAACCCTATCATGTACGGCGCGGATTTGCCGCGACGGATAGTGTCGTCACTGCAACGGCGTCCGAACCGCCCCATAACATCAACGATCACGCAAGCACGACCGGCAAGGGTATCCTGACGACCGTCGCCGGAACGATTTCAGAGACAGGAACCAATCTGATGACCGGGAAGGGCCATTTTACGTTGGTATTGGGTCCCGAACATGCCGAGACCATCCAACGCGACGGATTTACGATTGAGGATATCCAGGAGACGCTGCACGAAGGGTCTGCCGTTCCGGTTGAGCGGGTTTCGCCCGAGCAGCGCCACAACTACGAGACCGAGCGCGATCAGCATCCAGTGCGGGGGCGTTACTACCTGACGCAGTCGCCGGCCGATATCCATGTTTTGGTTGCAGGTGGTCCCGGCAAACATTCGGCGTTTATCCCGACCTTCGGATCGACGGAGATCAGTTCGGTGAAGATTACCCCATGAGCGAGGACCTGCCGCTACTGCCGGAGGATATGCCGTGGGAGGCGGTGCAGGCGGAACTGGAAGCACTCGACCTCGGTGATGGGTTGCCGCTGGTGCCACCGACATTGGCCCGCTACGAGGCAATGTTGGCAGGACGAGGGTTGCCGGCACAGTCCTTCGGGCACCTGATGCCGTTGATGGGTGAACTGACCCTCGAGGCGGTCGCCTACAATTGCATTCTCGCAGGCTGCCGGCCGGAGGAATTACCTGTCGTTCTAAGTGCCGCCGAAGCCTGCACGGAAGACGCGTTCAATCTTCTCGGTGTTTTGAGTACGACGGGAACGCCGACAGTTGCAGTCTGCGTGCACGGTCCAGCGGTCGAGACGTTGGGCATGAACGCGGGGAGCAATGTGCTGGGTCCCGGTAATCGCGCGAACGCCTGTATCGGACGCGCGCTAAGCTTGATCATGCGGAACGTGGCGGGCGCAAAGCCGGGCATTGCCGATATGGCGACGATGGGCCAGCCGGGAAAGTATACGTTCTGTTTTGCCGAGCGGGCGCATCCTAGGTTTCCGGGCTTGCCGGAACGGCGCGGGTTCGATGCTTCCGAGAGCTGCGTAACGGTCTTCGGCGTCTCCGGCACCGACGAGGTGTTGCCGCGCTCCGGCGGTGATTCACCCGAATCCGTCTTGCAACCGATCGCGGCCGCGATGAACAGCGCGATAGATGTGAGCAGTCTGACGCGAAAGCCGGATCGCAACGAGCAGGTCTTCCTGATGCCACCCGAGATGGCGGATATTCTCGAGACCGGTGGCTGGGACCTGCCGCGCGTGCAGGATTATCTTTTTAATGGCCGCAAGCCATTCGACTATGACGGTGAGAATGATTTAGACGACCGCCCGCTCGCACCGACGCCTGAAGACATTCACCCGATCGTGACCGGCGGGGTCGGCGTCAAGATGACCCACCTGCCGCTCTGGGCCGGCGGCACGCGGACGGTGACGCGGGCGGTGCGCTCGCTTTAGGGCTTTCTTGCGAATACCTGCCCCAAGCGATTCGCCAGCAGCCAGTCGTATTCGGCGTCAACGAAACCTGCCCGCTCGAGATAGGCGCAGTATTCGGGGCCACTCGGCACATGGCCGGTGAAATGGCCCTCGCGGATGGCCTGTACGTGATAGTAGACGGGGTCGAGCGGGCCCGAGCGCTCCTCGTTCAGCATGTATCCGACAATCAGGATACCACCACCACTCGGCAAGGCGTCATAGGCATAGCCGAGGGCTGTCATAACGTCGTCCTCTAGATACCAGTGCAGCGGCGTGATGAAGGAGATCAGATCGCAGTCGTCCAGATGGTCCTCCCGATTCAGGAAATCGCCGGGCTCCGCATCGATCCGAGATTCGAGACCGTGTTGAGCGACAAACTCTCGGGTTATTGGGATGACGTTTGGATGGTCCTTCACGATTACATTGATTCCGTCGTGCCGCTCGCAGGCGGCGATCGCATAGCAGCCGGAGCCTCCGGCGAAATCGAGCCATCGGGTGAAGCGTGAATAGTCGAACCGTTTCGCCAACCGGTGGGCGAGGGCGATGGATGAGTTATAGCCGGCGGTGGTGAACGCCCGCGCGCGTTCCGGATCGTTCAGGTCACCTTCGTAGAGCTTGGAGGGCGGTGGCGCGGAGATCGCATTCTTTATGTTCTCCGTGAATCCGCGCCATTCGTCATACTCGGCGCTGATGGTGAAACGCAGGAAGTCGCCGAAGAAGGTTGGTTTGTCCTTCACGAAAAACCGCTCCACATCGTCGAGGTTGACCGCGCGTCCGTCAACATCGGCGATCAAATTCATTGCCTTGCAGATGATCATAAGACGGTCGGCGACCTCGCGGTCAATGCTGCATTTAGCGGCGACTTCTTCCGGTGTTCCGGCACCGGCGGCGATGGCGCTGAACAGATCGCATTCAAGTGCGGCCGATAGCGCCTGACTCTTTTTAAAGGACATTGCGAGTTCATTCAGCCGCTCGGAGCTGCTGCCGATCGTCGGATCGTTCGGTACTGCTTGTGTGGTACGTTCTGTGTTGTCGGATTTGGACATATCCGTCCTTCCTGTCGCTCGGTTGAATGACACACTATGCGCTTGAGTTGTCGGTGCGTATTTGTCTGAGATCCAGCTTTGCGGAATGAATGAAAGCCGCACTATTGCGCCGCCAGAGGTTTTTCCGGAAGGGCGATGGTGGTACCGCTTTTTTTCGTCTTCCAAGTCATATCGTGATTCGTGAATCCTTTTGGTTCGACGAATTTGTGGTGAACGTCAGCGCCTTCAAAAACCCACTTGAGATAGCCGACCCGCCGTATACAACCATCGTCCTTTTGGAAGGGTGTG
>CAXGSZ010000282.1:0-4392 GCA_964012455.1 uncultured Alphaproteobacteria bacterium | reverse complement strand
GCTTGATGCACGGGTTGCCGCAGATATCGCCGAGTGGATTGGCAGACACGGCGAACGTCAAGCCGGCGGTCGACGCTTCGCCGCTCGAATTATATAGTGGCTGCGGGACGCCCGGCCCCCCATCGTTCAAGAGACAAGATCGGGCCACAATGATCTCAAACCGCAGGGCAGGTTCTCTTGAAGGTCACGATACTCGACGATTACTTCGACACGCTGCGCACGCTCGATTGCTTCCAGAAGCTCGACGGGCATGATTTAACGATCTGGAATGATCATCTTCAGGAAACGGAAGCGCTCGCCGACCGGCTGAAGGATACGGACGCATTAGTCCTGATCCGCGAACGGACGAAAATCCGCACACCACTTCTGGAACGCCTCCCAAACCTCAAGCTGATCAGTCAGCGCAGCGTCTATCCGCATATCGACATCGATACCTGCACGGAACTAGGGATCGTCGTCTCCTCCAACCTTCACATGGGATCGCCGTCATATGCCACGGCGGAGTTGACCTGGGCCCTAATATTGGCGGCGATGCGGGACATCCCGCATCAAACCGCATCGCTGCAGCGGGGTAAATGGCAGATGGGTGTCGGCAATACGGTGCGTGGCAAGACGATCGGCCTTTACGGATACGGTCGAATCGCCCAGGTGGTCGGCGAATACGCCCGCGCCTTCGGCATGGAAGTCATGGTGTGGGCGCGCGAGGAATCACGCAAGCGCGCCGCTGTCGACGGCCTCATTGTCGCCAACAGCAAGGAGGCATTCTTCGCCAAAGCCGACATCTTGTCGCTTCACATGCGCCTGGTCGATGCGACCCGTGGCATCGTGACCGCGGCGGATCTCGCCCGGATGAAAACGACCGCCCTCATCGTCAATACCAGCCGTGCGCCCTTGATCGAATCCGGCGCCCTCGTCGCCGCACTCGAATCCGGAAGGCCGGGCAAGGCGGCTGTTGACGTCTATGAGGAAGAGCCGGTCCGCGATCCCTCTCACCCGCTCTTGAGCATGCCGAATGTGATTGCGACACCTCATATCGGCTACGTCACCCTTGACGAATACGAGCTTCAGTTCAGCGACATCTTTGACCAGATCGTTAGCTATGCGGCGGGCACGCCGACCAATGTCGTTAACCCAGACGTCTTACCCAACCGACGCTAGCCGCGGGGCGCCTCCGCGTCGACACCGCGAAGCGTAAACATCATAATGTTGGCGATCAGCATGAAGCACGCCAGCATATAGAAGACTTCAATCAGTCCCCATTGATCGGCAACCAATCCTCCGAGTACCGGGACGGCGGCGCCGAACAGCGCCTGCACACCGAACATCACACTCGTCGCCGATCCGCCGAGATTGGACGGAGTCAGGTCCATCATCCAACCCTGCATGACCGGCCGCACCGCGAACAATACGAAACCCAGAACCGAAACGCCGACAATGAAAAGTATATCGTGAGAGATAAAAGTGATTCCGATGATAACGATTGTGGTTGCGGTTAGGCCCGAGAACACCACGGGCCGCCGGCCTACCCGGTCCGACAAGGTTCCGGCAATCATGCTAGCCGCCATTCCGCCGATCTGCATCAGCATCATCGTCGTCCCCTGCCCCTGGGGGCTGAAGGCAAGTTCGTTCACTAGATAAAGCGGGACGAACATGGTGATCCCCACCTGAGCCATCCCGCGGACGGCAATAACAAGGGTAAGGTTCCGGATCGGCGGAATGCGCGCAATGGTCATCAATCCCGCACCATAGTCGCGCAGGCTCATGCCGCGACGTTCGCCACCGACGCGGCCGGCAGTCTCTCGGGACATTAATGTGAAGCCGACGATTGCAAGCGCCAGAAAAACGGGCAAGGCCATCGTCATCGACGTGTTCTGCCACGATATGCCTACCCAGAGCAGAAGACCGGCAACCATCGGCGCGACCGCATCTCCAAGATTGGCGCCTGTCGCATGAACCGCCAAAACATATCCGCGGTTTTTTGGAAACGTCTCCGATAAGAAGGCAATTCCCGGCGCATGCCACAGGTTGTTGGCGGCTCCAACCATCGCCACGAGAAAACAGACGATCATGAAGGATTGTACGAAACCAAAAAGGAAGAGTGCAGCGCCAGTGCCAAACAGCGACACCATCAGAAAAACAACCCGCCGACCGGTCATGTCCACCAGCGGTCCGGAGCCGAAATTACAGGCCAGCGCGCTCACATGCATGATCATGCTCAGCAAGCCTATCTGCGTGTAGCTCAACCCAAAATCGCGCTGGATATAAGGAAACAAGAAGATCATCATCGCGTGAACCCAATGGGTCGACGCATGGCCGAATCCGACCAAATAGATCGTGCCTTGTCCCTTAATCTTGAATGCGGATGGCGTGTCGGCGGTGCTCACGGGCGTGGCGTCATTCCGGTTGGCGCGAGAAGCAGAAGAATCTATGTTCTCGGCAACGTGCTGACTAGCACAATCGCTATCGATAGATCAGACCATGGCCAAGGGTGACGCGGTGAGCGGAATGTTAAAGGCCGACCTCATCGGTACGGTTCTGACAGCCGTCTGCTGTTTCACGCCGTTTTTAGTCATCTTCCGGGCCACGCTCGGGCTTGGCGCGCCAGCTGCCTGGCTTGGCTTTGTGCTGTTGCCGCCTCTGGCGACGTTTCTGATCCCTACCGCATATGCCCTGTATCGACGGCGGGGCGCACGATGACCGAACGGAAATCGACCCTGACCTCTCCTGAATGTGGCTACCGGGCGACAGAGGAAATGCCAACCGATGCGTGCCAGTACTTCAATGGCTGTCGCGGCTGCGGCGCGATATTGAGGCCATTCGCAGGCGATTGCTGCGTGTTTTGCTCCTACGGCACAATTGCCGTGACCGCCAATCCAAACCGGCTCGTAGGGCCGAAAATGAAAAAGGACGGCACCGTCAGCGGCGCCGCCCTACTCATTCGGATGTGGAAGACATTAACCTTCCTTCTTGATCCGCAAAGCCACGAACCTCAAGTCGCCATCCTGGTCTACGAGCAGAAGTACTGAGCGGCGTCCGGCCTCTCGTGCCTCTTCGATCTTGGCAACCATCTCCGCCGGCGAGGAGATTTTCTCCTGGTTCACCTCGACGATCAGCGTGCCCGGCTGCAAGCCTTTTTCCCGCGCGCTGCTGTCGCGCTCAACATCGACGATGACAACGCCTTTCGCATCCTCATCGAGCTCAAACTGCTTCGCCAATGCCTTGTCGAAGGGAGCAAGCTTAAGGCCGAGTTCCGTAATCGTCTCAGTACGACCCGACTTACCTTCACCCTTATCACCCGGCCGGAACGACGCAGTGTCAACCTTCTCCAATTCGCCAAGTGTTACCCGCAAGGTTTCTTTCTTACCATCGCGCCAGACAACGACGTCAACTTCCTTGCCTACACCGGTATCCGCCACAATCCTGGGCAAATGGCGCGACTGCGGGACTTCGACGCTGTTAAACGACAGGATAACATCACCGGACTTGAAGCCGGCAAACGCTGCCGGGCTGTCCTCAACAACGCCGGCGACCAAAACTCCCTTCGCACTCTCCAGTCCGAGACTCTCGGCAATTTCATCAGTCACGGACTGGATCTGAACACCGAGCCAGCCGCGCTTGGTCGTGCCAAACTCCTTCAACTGCGCTATCACGCCTTGCGCCAGCGACGACGGAATGGCGAATCCGATACCGATACTGCCGCCGGATGGCGAAAGAATCGCGGTATTGACGCCGATGACCCGGCCTTGAATGTCGAAGAGTGGCCCACCGGAGTTTCCGCGATTTATCGGCGCATCGGTCTGGATGTAATCGTCGTAAGGCCCAGAGCGCAGGTTGCGTCCCCGCGCCGAAATAATGCCCGCCGTTACTGTACCACCAAGACCAAGTGGATTGCCGATAGCAACAACCCAATCACCAATTCGCGCTGTTTTCGAGTTACCCCACGCGACCGGAGTCAGATCGTCGTTCGGCTCAATTTTGATCAGGGCAAGGTCCGTTTTCGGATCTTTACCGAACACTTTCCCCTTGAGGCGTCGGTCGTCGTTAAGTACCACCTCAACCTCATCAGCATTTTCGACCACATGGTTATTGGTCACCACGAAACCGTCCTTGCTGATGATGAAACCCGATCCGACTGCTGCACCTCGGCGCGGCGCATCCCGACGGCGCTTGTTGAATTCCTCGAAGAAATCGCGGAACGGCGACCCTGGCGGAAAGTCGAACTCTGGGCCGCGGCCGTTTGCCTCCTGCGACTTCTGCGAGGTCTCGATAGTCACTACCGACGGCAACAAACGTTCTGCAAGGTCTGCGAATCCATCCGGCGCACCGCGCGCGGCAGATTCGTTCGGCTGCCACGCCAGCAAAGCCAGCACGGGCAGAAGGAAAAGCACCTTG
>CAXGSZ010000281.1:0-4400 GCA_964012455.1 uncultured Alphaproteobacteria bacterium | reverse complement strand
GGCTGTCGAGCAGCTTGAACTTGATCGGGATGCGCTGGACGACCTTGACCCAGTTGCCAGTCGCATTCTGTGGCGGCAGCAGCGAGAATTCCGCGCCGGTCGCAATGCTGATGCTCTCCACCTTGGCGCGCCAGACATGGTCCGGGTAGCTGTCAACCTGAATGATCGTATCCTGGCCGACCTTTACATGCGTGAGGTTGGTTTCCTTAAGGTTCGCTTCCACCCAGATGTCGTTGGTTCCGACGACTGAGAAGATAGGCGTGCCTTCTCTTACGAACTCGCCGGGCTCAAGAGAGATATTGGTGACGATCCCGGTGTCGGGCGCACGGACGCGAGTCCAACTCAGGCGCAGCGCGGCTCGTTCGCGCTCCGCGAGGGCTTCCTGAACCAGTGGATGCTCCTCGATTTGACTGCTTAGGTTACCGCCAAGACGGGCCAGAGCGCGGGAAATTTCCTGGCGTATCGCCAAAATACGTTGTTTGGTGCTGTTGACGTTACGCCGGGCCTCGTCGAGGCGTGACTGCGAGACCACGCCACGTTGCTTCAGTTTGACCTGCCGGTCGAATTCGGATTGGAAATAAGATAGGTCGCTTTGCTGAACCTTTAGTTCCGCTTGCTTCTGGCGATAGATCGCTTGCAGTTCACGGATTTCCGTCTTGATCCCGTCGAGTTTCGCCGTCGCCTGGTTGAGGGCAATCTGGTATGGTTCCGGATTTAGGCGAAACAGCAATTGTCCCGCCTCCACCTTCTCATTCTCCGAAATGAGAACCTCGATTACTCGTCCGGGAATGTTGGTACTGATGGCGATTTTGTCAGCTTTGACGTACGCATTCTCCGTGGAGACGTATCGACCACCAACGACATAATAGTAACCGCCCACAATAATTACGGCGAGCGGTCCCAGTACCATCAAGCTAAGGCGTATCATGGTGCGTGAACGCCGCCGGCGGTTCGTTGGGGCCTTTGAATATTCGGGCTTCTCACCCTCCGGCGAAGCGGTTGCCTCAGCCTCTTGATTCTTAGTTTCTTCACTCATAACTCGGCTGCTCCCACGGCGGGCCTCGGTGCATCTTCTAATTCGATAGCGTCCGCGTCGACAAGGTTGGATTTTATTCTGATCAAGGTCTTAATAAGGGCGTCTCGCTCATGCACATTGAATCCGGAAAGTGCGGTTTCCCGTGTTTCGATCAGTACGACAGCGAGTTTGTCCAGTATCGGCCGCGACTTTTCATCAAGGTAGAGACGCCACGCACGACGGTCCGATGGGTCGGAGCGGCGTTCGACCCAACCGCTTTCCTCAAGACGGTCAATGTGACGCCCCAGGGTGACATTTTCAACTTCCAGGAGGGCGGCGAGTTCGTTTTGGCGTACGCCTTCATGACGGCGCAAATACATCATTACGCGCCACTGCGCGCGCGTCAGGCCAAGGTCCCGCGCTTGTAGGTCGAAACGGTTGCGCAACAGGCAAGCAACATCACTCAATAGGAACCCGAGGTTTCGGTCAAGGTCCTCGACAAAGATGCTTTGATCGTTCATCTGTGAATATTACTGAGCGAGCTTACTATTAGCTAGCTGTTTGTAAGCTTGCTGCCCAATCACGCGTAATGCGATGGGCCTTCATAGCCGCTTGTTTGATGGATTTAGTGCCGTTTTTCCATGCTCCAGCAGAGCGACTCGGGCGGCTGGCTTTGGCGTTTGTAATGCTGATTTGGCACTCCGACGCACGGTCCATCCTACCTGGACTTTTGGCACTATCTTAAATTTGGTGAAGAGGTATGCCGGAAAATCAAACAATTCAACCAATTTTCAAAGTTCAGCGTGTGTTCTTCCGGGTAAAACATATAATTGTGTTGTGCTCCAATCGGTCACACCTTACCTTCATTGCCAGGTTAGCGATTGGGGGAGAATGTTGGGGCTTGTCTTGATTCTCAAGGCGATTATTCGTGTTCTTTCCATCAGCAATTTTTGTAAATGAGGCATGATGTTGGGGAAGAATTGGCTCCCCGATACGAAGATAGCACAGCGCCTGCAGTCAGGCTGGCGTTTGGCGTGCGCGTTCTTCGACCGGTTGTATCGCGAGCGAGAGCTGATTTTCCGCAGCGAAGGCCAAGTAAAATACCTGCGGCTTACGCGCGGCATGCAACTCATCTCGTCCGTTGTTGTGGTATGCATCTTCGGTTGGGCATTCGGGATGACGGCTTTGTGGGAGATTCAGCGCGACGTCATTGACGATAAGGTCGGCCAAATCAAGGATTCCGAGGTCGCCTACGGGGACCTGCTCGACGAAATACTAACCTATCAGGAAAAAGTCGCGGACGTCACCAAGAAGCTCCAGGATAAGCACGCCTACCTGCTGAAGGAACTTGGGGAGGGCGCGGAAATCGGCAGTATTACTGCGTTGCCACGCCGTTTCGGAATGGAGGATGACGTCTCATCCGTGATTTTTGGGATGGGTAATGAATCGCAGGAATCATTGCAAATCCATTTAGCGCAAGTCGATATCGAACTGGAGCAGATGACGGAGACCACAAATCTGCTAGAAGACTCGCTTTCGAAGGTTAAGGCGCGGCTTGCACGCGCCGAGTTCGAGCGGCACAGTTACGCGCGGCGAGGCGACACAATGCAGGACCAGATCCGCGATCTTCAAGGTCAACTGGTCAAGGCGCGCGCGCGGGCCGCCCGGTTGGATCGGGTCAAAAAAGACCTCGATCAAAACCTTAAGGGCGCGAGGGAAAGCTACGCCAAAATCGTTACGGAACGCGGCATCCTGGAGCGGCGAAAGCGTGAACTCGAAAACGATCTCGGTGCGTCTCGCGCCAGGAGCGATATTGTACATGCGGAAGTGGCCAAACTGAGCCAGGAACTCGACCAGGCTAAGGAAAAGATCACAACCGTGGTAGGACATCGCTCAGCTCTGCGTGCTTTGGTTTCCCACTTAGAAACCCAGTTGCAATCGGCTGAAAGCAGGATCGGCGGGCTTCAGGACGACTTCATCGATATGATCGCGAAGTTGGATAGCTCGACCGGTGGGCACGAAAGCAAGAGCGGCGAAATCGCCCTTTCGGAAATGCCATACCGTCAGCGTGCCGAAATTCTTCTTGAGCGTCTGGATGAACTTCACAGCTCGCAGGGATCCGTTCTCGACCAGTTACGCGACCGCACGGTTGGCAACTTAAAGGACGCCGAGCGTGTTATTGAGTTAGCGGGCCTTGACCTTGCCAAGGTGCTGGAGCGCGCGGGTGGACTGCCCGACGGGAAGGGTGGACCTACATCGAACGGTGATGGCGAACCGGTGATTTCCAATCCTGCGTTGGCGACAACACTGACTGATGTCGAGAATCATCTCACCCGTTGGGAAGCCCTAAAGTCGGTTCTGAAAGCCTTGCCATTGATTTCACCGGTCGATCACTATCATTTGGCTAGCCGCTTCGGGAAGCGGCGCGATCCGTTCACCAATCGCTTGGCCATGCATTATGGTTTGGATCTGGCGGGTTGGCGAAAGTCACCGGTTTACTCGACAGCGCCCGGCACGGTTGTGTTCTCAGGTCGGAAAGGCCGCTATGGCAAAATGGTTGAAATCGACCATGGAAACGGAATGCGTACCCGTTACGGCCATCTATTCAAGACGCACGTGCGTAAAGGACAGAAACTCGGGCATCGGCACAAAATTGGGCTGCTCGGAAGTACGGGCCGAAGCACCGGTCCGCATGTCCATTATGAAATCTTGTTCAATGGTAAGCAGTTGGACCCTCTCAAATTCATCAAGGCAGGCAGGCATGTTTTCAAAGAGCCGAAAGCCGCAGACAAGCCCAAACCAAAAGGCCAAAAAAGCGCCGGATAAACTTAAGGTTCCGTCGATCCTCAGCGCCGATTTGCGGATTTCGGGCAATCTGAAAGCCGGTGGCGACGTTCAGGTAGACGGCATCGTAGACGGCGATGTTGAGAGCAATCTGTTGACGATTGGCGAGTCGGCGACGGTGAACGGCTGCGTTGTTGGTGAGGTTATTCGAGTTGCTGGCACTGTGAATGGCGAGATTACTGGTTGTGTCGTTGAGTTGACGCGGACCGCCTGTATCAACGGCGATATCAATCATCACAGTCTGGCGATTGAGGCCGGCGCATTCGTTCAAGGATTGTGTCGACGTATCGAACCGAAGCAAATTGAGGCGCGTCCGGCTCTTGAAGACTCGAAGCCCAATCTTGTGGTCGCGGGGACGGACGAGGCATCAGAGGCCGACGCCAAGTCCGACACTAAGGGCGATGCAAAAGCCAAGAGCAGTTCGGCTTAGCGCCCGTCCACTTTCTGCAGATACTGGTCTATCGCAGCGCGGGCTTCGGGCTCGCGGAGGGACGGTGTGTGTCCGGTTTCAGCAATCGTCACCGCTACAAAGTTGCGATGC
>CAXGSZ010000280.1:0-4401 GCA_964012455.1 uncultured Alphaproteobacteria bacterium | reverse complement strand
GCGTGAGAATCTAGGCCTGCCGAGACCAGGCAACTGCTATTTTGAGGATTAGGTCCACTTGGGAAATCAACACGATGCTCAATACTGTAGTTGCAGCGCTCGTCAGCCTCTGGACCATCTCCGCATACGCCCAAACGTCAAAACTAGAACCGCCGCCCTACCAGCCTTTGCCAGTCGGGACGACTATCTGGTACGACAGGCAGACCGCGACCGTCATGGAAACGGAAGGTTTGGAAATGGTGCTGAAATTGAACAGCGGTAGCGACTGGATGTCGCTCTATGGCATGTTTCAGCGCAAGGGCGAATGGCAATACAAAACCAGCTCAAACGAGCCCTTCATCACGCAGTTTGGTGGTGATGCCGTCGAACCACCGAATTTATACTCGCCGATGAAAGTCGGCACCACGGTATCCGTCGACATCGAGAAATTTCACGAGTGGTCCGGGCTTTCGCGCGCATGGAAGTTTAATTTAACTGTCGAGTCGACCGCCTTCGTAACGGTAGGGGCAAGAGCTACGCGACCTCGGTCGTCGCCGAAACAGGCACGGGTGAGACCTTCGAGGCTGGTGGCGTGACAATGGATGAAGCGAAATACAAACGAACCATTGGTACGATCCGGCAGCCGGGCTCGTGATTAAATCCGAGACACTTGCCACCAAGGCGGCAGGACGCGATGAAGTGGACGGTAAGCGGACCGTGCGCACCCTATCTTCCATCGTCTATCCCGAAGGCACGACGACCCACGCCCTGGAGCCACGGCGGCACCGACGCAGCAATCACGACCCGGAGTATGTCGGAAGACGCCAAGGGCTCCGCCGCGTGGGAAGAGGTGAAGCACTCTAATCGCGCCTCTGATTTTCAGCGCTAGTTAAAGGAATTCCCGAGCGGCATGTTTGTTTGTCTCGCGGAGAGCCAGTGCGGCCCCTGATTGAGCGTCAGACTAAATCGGGCACCGTGCAAGAAACCATCGCCGATATTCAGTCCGAGAACTATCATGCATTGGTCGTCGGCGAGTACCTACTAGCACTTGCCGAAACTCAAGGCCGCGATCAATGGTGCAAAGATAAACGCCGAGAGGCTCGAATACACGCACGACTTTAAGGTAAGGATGATTCTCGATCCGACGACATCATTGTTGCCTTCCTTAACTATTTTGAGACACTCGCGTTTCGAGACAACCTTACGTTTTGTTACGTTGGCCGCGGCTGGCTGGATGAATCCACGGATCGCGGTTACTGGCTGCCTGTCGACGTCAAACACGTAATGGTCATCGTCGACAGTTGCTACTCGGGAACCCTGACACGGTTGGCGAACGTTGGCCTGAGGGATTCGAACTATCTGCAGCACATTTCGCGCAAACGCGCGCGGGTCAACATGGTATCCGGAAGCCTGGAACCGATGGCAGACGATGATAGAGGCGGGAACTCGCTTTTCGCGTGGGCTTTCAGCGATAATCCGGACGTGATAGACGGCAAGTAAAAATCGACATGCTGGCCTGTTCGCGCCTGCTTAAGGGGACACATCATTTTTCGAATCCGCCGGCCCACACCTCCGGCGGGCTGGGAGACGGATGACGTCTGACGTCGATACCATCGACGCCCTATTCGCGCGCTATGGTCCGCTCTATCGCTGGCTGGTAACGCTGACCGTTATGATCGGCGCTATTGCGATGGGCTTTGCCACCTCGATGGTAAATGTGGCGGTCCCGGCGGTAATGGGCGCCTACGGCGTAGGCTTGGATCAGGCGCAATGGATGGCAACTGGATTCCTCGCCACCATGTCGACCACAATGCTGCTCAGCTCATGGCTGATCGAGGTCTTGGGACAGCGGGTGACCTACTTCCTGACGATGACGGTGTTCGCTGCTGGATCGCTGATTAGCGCGACAGCACCGAACATCGATTTCCTGGTCATCGGTCGGGTATTTCAGGGTGCAGCAACCGGTGTCGGCCAACCCCTCGCGATGTTCTCGATTTTCAGCGTATTCCCTCCGGAGCGGCGCGGCATGGCGGTCGGACTCTATGGCCTGGGAACAGTCCTCGCACCGACATTCGGGCCGATCCTGGCCGGCCTTGCGATCGACAATATCAGCTGGCGCTATCTGTTCTTTCTGCCATTGCCGTTTTGTCTCCCGGCGCTCCTCATGTGCCTGATCTTTATGCCGACGAAAAAACTCGCACTAACCCTGCCTCCCTTCGACTGGACAGGCTTCATCTTAATCTTCGCCGCCACATTCCTCCTTCTGGGCGGCGTGTCGAACGGACAGCGCTGGGGTTGGGGCTCCAACGCCATCGTTTTACAACTCGTCGGCGGCGCTGCTTTGATAGGCGTTTTCGTCTGGTGGGAAATGAAGGCGCCCTATCCCTTTTTGGATCTCAGCCTATTCCAAGACCGGCAATTCACACTCATCATGCTTGCGGGTTTCGTATTCGGCGCTGGACTTTTCGCATCCGGCTATTTCATCCCGGTCTTCGTTCAAACGATCCAGAACTACAGCGCGACCGATGCCGGCCTATTGCTGGCCTTTGGCGGCCTGATAATGATGGTGTTTTTTCCACTCGCCGGGCGGATCACTGACTCCGTTTCGTCACATATACCGATTTCCGGTGGATTATTGATCTTCGCGATCGGTTTCTTTCTGATCAGCGTAATCGACGTCAATACGGGATTCTGGGCATTGGTCGGCTATACTTCGATCAATCGGATCGGTCTCAGCATCGCCATACCTTCCTTGAGCGCTGGCGCCCTGAAAGCGGTCCCGACGGAGAAACTGGCGCGCGGAGCATCCAGCGCGACTTTTTTCCGCAACCTCGGCGGCGGTTTCGGAATCACGCTACTGACCGCGTTTTTCGAACACCGCGCGCAATTTCATAGTGAGGCGCTGACTGCAACTCAAACCTCGGCGAACAGCACGACGTTCGAACTCCTCGGAACCGTGAGACAATTGCTCGGCGAATTCGGCATGCCAGACCGGGTTCAAGTGAGTGGTGCCCTCGACTATTTGTCGATGATGATCCATGCGCAGGCCAGCACGCTCGGGTTTCAGGATACATTCCTGGTAATCGCCATTGTCGCGCTGATTGCGGCAGGGCCTGCCTGGATGATCGGACCGGACAGCCGATCACGTCGCAAGTAAACCTTTCGACCCCGAGAGATCGGTGCACTATCATCTCTATATCTTGTGGCATGATCGCGAGCCGAAGGAGCGAACAGATGGGCCTGCCTCAAATTGAAGCTTTGCATCCGGATTTTGGTGCACGGATTACCGGCATCGACTTGCGTGACGATATCACCGAAGAGACGGCTGCCGATCTCCGCGCCGCGGTAGACGAATATTCCGTCCTCCACTTTCCTGACCAGCCATTCGACGACGAGAAGCAGCTCGCCTTCACACGGTTATTCGGCGAACCCGAACCAAATCACGTGAAGCTCGGACAGGAGGGAATCATCGAGTATTTTGGCACCATCGGAAACGTTCAGGAAGACGGGAGCACCCTCGGCAATGATCACCCGAAAATTCGGTTCCTGACCGGGAACAACATGTGGCATTCCGATTCGTCGTTCCGGGACGTCCCGACATACGTATCCATCATGTGCGCCTACGAAGTCCCGGACGAAGGCGGTGCGACCGAGTTCATCAGTGAGCGGGCCGCCTATCAGCGCCTCCCAGAAGAGACGAAGGGGCGGATCAATCCCCTGATTGCTATTCATGACTACGTCTTTTCGCGCTCCAAAGTGGGAGCCGATGCGGTCACACCGGCGCATGCTACGTCGCTGCCACCCGTACGCCAACGGCTGGTCCGAACGAACCCGGGAACAGGTGCGAAAAATTTCTTCGCCGGGTCACACGCGAGAGAGATTGAAGGCTGGGAGTACGACGAAAGCCGCAAACTCCTCGACGGTCTCGTGGCAGAAGCTACCGAACCCGAGAATATCTACGCCCATTCCTGGCAGCCGGGTGATCTCGTCGTCTGGGACAATCGTTGTCTGCTGCACCGGGGTGCCGGCTACGATGCCGACAAGAATCGTCGTTATATGCGGCAGACCCGGGTCCAGGGAGCCAGGTCGACACTCGACGAATAATCTTTGGCCTTAATGTGCGGACATTAAGCATTTGGCACGGTTCAAGCTTTACAGTTCAGACAGATAAGACAAAACAACGTGTTTTGGCAGGAGCACAACAACCATGTCGCGCCGACTTATCAACCGCTTAATGAGGTGCGATCCGAAACTCACAGGACGGATTACATTACTCAAACAAATGCGCAAAAGGCGGGCGAATTAACGTCTGGTCTATCAATCGCTGAAAGCGGATTTGAGAGCGATAACCCGTAAGACCACTTCGACTAAGGTCGTCGTGGCTGAAGATAAAACCGTTACTTCGCTTTAACGTCCAGCAGT
>CAXGSZ010000279.1:0-4406 GCA_964012455.1 uncultured Alphaproteobacteria bacterium | reverse complement strand
CAAATGGGAAGAAGTCTCTGCTAATCAGTGCCCACGCCGCCTTTATCGATGGCTGGTCAGAGGCGGACAGCCGCGCACTGCTAGATGAACTTCTGGATAGGGCGACACCGCCGGAAGCGATCTATTCCCATACCTGGCAGGACGGCGACGTTCTGGTCTGGGATAATCGGTCCATTTTGCACCGTGCAACTCCGTTCGAATCGCACAAGTATCCCAGACACCTCGAACGGACGACCATCACCGACCGGTCGCGGGTCGTAGCCTGAAGCGAAAGTTCTAGGACAATCCGACGACCGGGATGCAGGCGCCGTGGACGGCACTCGCCTCGTCCGAACAGAGAAAAAGAATGACGCTCGCGAGTTTCTCCGGCGTCACCCAGACATTCGGGTCCGCGTCAGGCATCGCGCTTCGGTTCTCAGGCGTATCGATGATACTTGGCATGACGCAGTTGACGTTCACGCCGTTGTCGCGAAGTTCGGCGGACATCGTCTCTGTCAAGCGAATGACGGCGCCTTTGGCGGCAATATAGGCACCCATTTTCGCCATACCCTGGCGTGCCGCGTTTGCGCCAATTGTCACGATTTTTCCGGAGCTGTTCTCTATCATGCCCGGGACTACCGCTGCCGTCGTATTCAAAAGCGTGCGGGCGTTGAGATCCATCATAAGGTCCCACTTATCAGCCGGTAGCCCGTGCACCGTTTCGCCCATATGAAATCCGCCGGCGATTGCCGCGAGTGCGTTGATCTCTCCAAACTCGTCCCTGCCTTGGGCGACGGCGGCTTCAATCTCGGCATGTACCATCAAATTAACAGCACATTTGATTCTGTGATTTTCATTTCCGGGATAGGTCGTCTCGAGTGCATCTCCATTCAGGTCTACCAGGACAAGGTTGGCACCCGCAGAATCGAAAGCGTCAGCTGTCGCACGCCCTAAATTTCCCGCGGCACCGGTGATCATCACCGTCTTTCCCTTCAGGTCTGGCATCTCAATCCTCCTGCGGTTCGGTCGCCGCGCGGCGGCGGGGCACGTTGGTAGAATTGTTCCGCCATCACCTGTCGACAATCCGGTGTAGGCCCATAAATTCGATAATCTCTGGGTGGTAAAACCCGTGCGCACTAAAAGGAGCCTGCCGGATGGCTAAGAAAAATGCATTGCAAGGGATCCGCGTTGTTGACGCCGCGACCGTTATTGCGGGACCGACGATCGGAATGCTGCTCGGGGATTTCGGCGCTGATGTCATAAAGGTGGAGCACCCGCGCGGCGACGTGCTGAGGGTTACTGGTCATCAAAAAAATGGGGTTGGGCTTTGGTTCAAGATGGCGAACCGGAACAAGCGCTGCGTAACGATGAATTTCAGTTCACTGAAGGGTGCGGAACTTTTCAAGGAATTGATTAAGACCACTGATGTGCTCATAGAGAACTTCCGGACTGGCACGATGGAAAAATGGGGCCTTGGTTGGGAAGATTTGAAGGCGATTAACCCGCGCCTGGTTATGGTGCGGGTGACGGGCTTTGGGCAAACCGGTCCCTACCGGCATCGTCCGGGTTTCGGCACCGTCGCCGAAGTCTTCAGTGGTTTCGCGAATATGACCGGGGAGAAAGACGGGCCGCCCACACTTCCGAATTTCGGATTGGCGGATGGTATCGCCGCATCCTACGGCACCTTCGCCACCATGTTTGCGCTCTATCATCGTGATGCCCAGGGGAGTGGCAAAGGACAGTTTATTGACCTCAGTATCTATGAGCCGATCTTCCAGGTTTTGGGGCCGCAACCCCTGGCGTTTGACCAACTCGGCGTAATTCAAGAGCGTATGGGCAACCGGTCGGACAACAATGCGCCGCGGAATACTTATGAGACGCGTGATGGGAAGTGGGTGGCGATTTCCACCAATTCACCTGCTATTGTGAAGCGGGTTCTGACCCTCTGCGGCGGAGAGGCAGCTGCAAGCGATCCGCGGTTCCAAACCCCTAAAGACCGGGTCGAGCATATCGATGAGGTCGATGGAATGGTTGCCGACTGGATCAGGCAACGGGATCAGAAAGAGGTTCTCGAAAAGTTCGAGGAAGCGGAAGCCGCAATTGGTCCCGCGTATGACGTTTCCCAGATATTCGAGGACCCGCAGTATCAGGCGCGTGGCGACATTGTAGAATTGGATGATGAAGACCTTGGCAAGATTAGGATGACGTCCGCTTTCCCGTTCATGTCAGAGACGCCCGCGGAAATACGCCATGCCGGACCGCGTAAAGGCAAGCATAATGAGGAAATTCTCTGCGATGAGCTTGGCATCGATCCGGCTGATTTGCAGAAGCTGGCCGAAGAAGGGGCGATCTAGTTCGCTGCCTTGATCATATCGGCCGCCTTCTCCGCAATCATCAATACGGCGGCGTTGGTATTCGCCGACGGCATCAACGGCATGACGGACGCATCGACCACGCGTAGTCCGTCAAGGCCGTGCATCTGCAATTCAGGGTCGACGACGGCCATCGGGTCTGTGCCCATCTTGCAAGTACCGATAGGGTGGAAAACGGTGGACCCGGTTCGGCGCGCGAAATCGAGCGGTTCGTCGTCGGTCTGGACGTCAGGTCCGGGTACCGTTTCTACATCGACGAACTTAGCGAGTGCCGGTTGAGCAAAGAGTTCTCGTGCCTTGCGCAGGCCGCCAACAATTGTTTCCTGGTCGATTCTGTCGGAGAGATAATTCGGCCGAATTGTCGGTTGAACCTCAGGGTCGGTCGACGCCATGTGGATGGAGCCCCGGCTTTCAGGCCGATGTTGCCAGATGCCACAAGTCATACCCGGAAAATTGTCCAAGACACCGAGCTGCCCCTCGACGTAACTTGCGGGCGCGAAAGCGAATTGGACGTCTCACGTTGCCACGCCCGGCATGACCTTGAGTGACGCACTTACATTGCCGGGCGCCGTAGTGAGCAGACCGGTTCGATTAAAAGTATAGCGCAGGATCTCCCAACCGAGCCGCGCACCCCGGGCCCTCTCGTTGAATGTCTCGACATCCTTGGCGCGGCAGCAGAAGCGGGCGACGTAGTGATCCCGCAGGTTTTCGCCAACTCCTGGGAGTTCATGCACGACATCGACACCATGTTCGCGCAGCCGCTCACCGCTGCCGATACCGGAGCGCTCGAGGATTTGCGGTGAGGCGATGCTACCGGCGGACAGAATGACTTCGCAGCGCGCTTGAGCTTCGCGCTCGAAACCATCATGGCCAAACCGCACACCGGTGGCGCGACCGTTCTCTACAATTAACCACTTGGTCATTGCCTTCGTGACGACCTGTAGATTTCGGCGGCGGCGCGCCGGTTTCAGAAAGTCGCGGGCTGTGCTCATTCGCCGTCCGTCGCCGAGCGCATACTGGAAGAATCCGACACCTTCTTGAGTCGCGCCGTTGTAATCGGGATTGCGTGGTAGGCCCATTTCTTCGCAGGCATCCATAAACACCTGCGCTAGGGGATGCTGCTCGATAGGCTCAAGTACACGGATCGGCCCCTTGCGGCCGCGAATATTACTATCGCCAACTTCTGCCGTCTCGAACTTGCGAAAATACGGCAATAGGTCGTCAAAAGATCAGCCCGGATTACCCAATTGGCGCCAGCCATCGTAGTCTTCGCGCTGCCCACGGACGATCAGATGCCCATTGATCGACGACGATCCGCCGAGGACTTTGCCCCGGGGCCAAGAGATGCTGCGGTTGCCAGAGGGGTCCTCAGGTTCGGTCGTATAGAGCCAGTTAACCTTGGGATTGCTAATTGTCTTGAAAAAGCCGGCTGGGATGTGAATGAAGATATTATGGTCGGCGCCTCCCGCTTCTAACAAAAGGACGGTCTTGCCTTCGTCTTCGCTCAGGCGATTTGCCAAGACGCAACCGGCCGAACCGGCACCGACGATGATGAAATCGTATGAATCCATCTTAGCGGCACCCTAGCTTCCGGACAGATCAGTCGGTGCCAACTGATAACCACGGATATAGTCGGCGCATTTCTCGCCGATCATGATTGTCGCGGCATTTGTATTGGCGGAAGGCATTGTCGGCATGATCGAGGCATCCGCGACGCGTAGGCCTTCCAGACCGCGAACGCGCAGGTTGTCGTCGACGACCGCCGTGGGGTCGCTCTCCGGCCCCATCCTACACGTACCCATAAGATGGAACGTGGTGGTCGCATTCTCGCGGTAGTATGCCAGCATTTCGTCTTCGGTATTGACGTCGGGACCGGGTAGTTCCTCGCGTTCGACATGGGGCGCGAACTCGGGGGTCTGCATCAGGTCGCGGGCCATTCTCATTCCGGCAAGTGACAGTCGGCGGTCTGTCTCGTGTGAGAAATAGTTTGGTTGAATCGCGGGTGCCTCGAACGGATTAGCTGACTTCACTCGGATATGACCTGTGCTCTCTGGA
>CAXGSZ010000278.1:0-4425 GCA_964012455.1 uncultured Alphaproteobacteria bacterium | reverse complement strand
TCCGACCGATCCCGACTTTCCGCCAAGAATTCCCGTGAGACGGCTGATGGAGCGAGCGATCTTTATGATCCAGCTTGGGTATCGGTTGGTCGTATTCGCGGGGGTCTGCATCGTCGTAGGCGTGGTTTACATCTTTAAGGGCCTCTTTGCGATGTAGCGGTATATCGCCCTCACGGGTTTTCGCGCCAAATTCATCTCCATTGGAATTCAAGGTCATTACGCACTTAAGGAGAGCGAGATGCGGCTCGAAGGCAAAAATGGATTGGTAACGGCAGCAGGATCGGGAATGGGACGCGCTGGCGCCATTCGGTTCGCGAAGGAAGGTGCATCGGTCGGCGTGGTGGATATCGACGCGGATGCGGTTAAGGCCGTCGTCGATGAGATCGAAGGCGCTGGGGGTAGGGCTATCGGGATCGTTGCGAATCTGACCAAGGACGAGGATTCACGCCGTATCGTAACGGAGACGGCGAATGCTTTCGGTGGGCTTGATTTCATGTGGGATCACGTAGGGCATCCCGGACCTGCCTCGATCGAGGGAATTGAAATGAAGGATTTTGACACGGCGGTGGACCTCAATATGCGGACCATCCTCGTGACAACCGAGGCGGCAATTCCCGAAATGCGGACCCGTGGGGGCGGCTCCATCGTTTTTACGGCGTCGACTTCGGGGCTGCAGGGATCGATGTTCAGCCCGGTTTATTCGATGGCAAAATTTGGCGTCGTCGGGTTTGCGCGGGCGCTGGCAGGCCGTCTCGCCTCAGAAAATATACGCGTTAACGCGGTTTGCCCTGGTCCGATTGATACGCCGATGTTGCGTGAATTTGTCGCGCGACCGGATCAGCAGTCGACGATGGGCATGGACAAGGAGGAACTCGTCAGAACACGCGGTGGAATGACGCGCCTCGGACGTCCCGGTCGGCCTGAAGAGGTCGCCAATGCCGCCTTGTTCCTACTCTCCGACGAAGCCTCGTTCGTCACGGGAGCCGCACTTCCCGTCGACGGCGGCGTGACCGCCTAAGGCGATATCCATGACATACGAAACCATCCTGTACGAGATTGAAGAAAATATCCTGACGATCACGCTCAATCGGCCGGACCGATTGAATGCCTTTAATCGTCAAATGCTTTTTGAACTGATTGATGCTGTCGACAAGGCGGACGAGGATGATGATGTTCGCGCGATCATCTTTACGGGCGCCGGGCGCGGATATTGTGCCGGGGCGGATCTCTCCGCAGGTGCCGGCAGCTTCGATGTTTCGAGCCGCTATCCGGGCGAGGATTCTGAGAACTGGCGCGATGGTGGCGGCCGTTTAACCTTGCGGCTGTATGATTGCAAAAAACCGTTGATCGCGGCGATCAACGGTCCAGCTGTTGGCGTGGGGGCCACGATGACCCTGCCAATGGATGTACGTTTGGCGTCGACCGAGGCGCGTATGGGGTTCGTCTTTACGAAACGGGGCGTAATCCTGGAAGCCTGCAGCAGTTGGTTCCTGCCGAAGGTCGTCGGGATGAGCCAGGCACTCGAGTGGGTGATGTCAGGTCGCGTTTTCGATGCCGAGGAAGCGCAGGTGGGGGGATTGGTAAAGCAAGTGCTTCCGTCTGAGGCGCTTTTGCCGGCGGCTCGGAAACTTGCGCGGGAATTTGCCGATAATACGTCGTCGATTTCTGTGGCTTTGTGCCGCCAAATGCTCTGGCGAATGGCCGGTGCGGATCACCCAATGGAAGCGCATAAGGTTGATTCGCGCGGAATTCGGACGCTCGGCAAGCTTCCGGATTGCCAGGAAGGCGTCGTTTCGTTTCTGGAGAAACGGCCGCCGAAGTTTCCGATGAAGGTTAGCCGCGATATGCCAGATTACTATCCCTGGTGGGAAGATCGCGAGTTCGAGTAAGGAGAAATGCCATGAGTGAAACGACCTTTGAGATCGAAGACGGTGTTGCCGTTTTTACCCTTAACCGGCCGGAAAAAATGAACGCGATCAGCCAGGATATGTTTCTGACGGATCTGCCGGAGATGGTCGCACGGGCACGTGAAGATGACGATATCCGGGTCTTGATTCTGACAGGCGCTGGTGGGAATTTCTGTTCGGGTGCCGATGTGTCCCGCATGGGCGGGGTGAACAAACCGTCGCCTAAGCAACGTGGCAGTCACCTTCGGAATACGCTCGGATATCTCTACGATCTAATAAATCTGCCAAAGCCGGTTATCTCGGCAGTTGATGGAATTGCGTTTGGTGGCGGCCTCAGCCTGGCGGCGGTCGCGGATATGGTGCTGGCAACGTCCCGCGCAAAGTTCAGTCTGGTCTTCGGCCGAATCGGCCTGATTCCGGATATGACCGCTGCCTACGTTCTTCCACGGCGCATTGGCCCAAATAAGACGAAGGAATTGACCTTCACTGCGCGTTCTTTCTCCACAGAAGAAGCAATGCAGTTGGGACTTGTGCAGCAAATACATGAACCTGAAAATCTTCTCGGCGCGGCGCTGGACTTGGCCAGAGGTTTGACGCATGGCTCGCCGACCGCCATCGCGGAAGCGAAGAAACTGATCGACATGTCGCTGCAGAGTACACAGCAGGAAATGATCGACGCGGAATGCGCTGCTCAACTCGAATGTCGAGATACCAAGTTTCACAATGAGGCCGTAAGACGGTTCATCACCAAAGAGCCGCGTCTCTATGATTGGGACGCCATGAACCGCCAGAAGGCGGCGGAATAGGATTGAGGCCATGGATATGCGGCCGACTCCGCGTCAGCAGGAGCTGATCGAGCTCGCCCGGGAAGCGATACGTATTTGCGGCGGGCGGGCTCTCCTGAAGCGGTTTCCGCTGGAACGATACCTGCGGGACGCCCAGGCATCTTCCGTGATGCGGCCATGGACGCGGGGAATCGCGACGGAAGCGACGGGGGAAAGTGCACTTCGACAGGCGCGAAAAAGGAACGGTACCTATACCAAAGACCGGGAGGAGAAACTGTGAAGATTCTGTATTTTGATGATTTCAAACTCGGCGTGTTGCGTGGTGACGATGTCATCGATTTATCGGCGGCGGTGTCCGATATCCCGCATACGGGTCCTCATGATCTGATCAGCGGCCTGATTGCGCGATTTGACGACTATCGCAGCGCGCTGGAGAAACTGGCGGAAGACGGAGACGGGGTGCCGGTGACAAGTGTCCGCATCCGTCCGCCACTGCCGAAACCGGGTAAGATCGACTGCATGGCTGTCAATTACATGGAAGATGGCACCCTGAGCGCGCCGGCGCCTATCAATGCATTTCACAAGGCACCGGAAGCCGTCATTGGCTGCGGGGGCACGATGGTTCTTCCGGATGCGCCCGCGACCATCTTCGAGGGTGAGGCGGAACTCGGCTTGGTGATCGGGAAGACGGCAACGAACGTGTCGCAGGCCGATGCTTATGACCATATCTTTGGCTATGTGAACTTCATCGATGGTTCGGCGCGTAACCTGCCGCCGCCCGGCAATACTTTCTTTCAGGTGAAGTCGCGGGACACTTTTGCGCCGATTGGACCATACATCGTGACGGCCGACGAGATTGAAGATCCGCAGAACCTGCAGGTACGGCTCTGGAACAACGGAACCTTGATGCAGGACTTCAATACGGATGATATGGCACACAATATTCCGCGATGCATTGAATGGCTCAGTTCGATCCACACCCTTTCGCCAGGCGACTTGGTGGCGACGGGAACCAACCATCGAGGGCTCAATTCCTTTATGGACGGTGATAAGATTGAACTGGAGGTTGAGGGCCTCGGTCGGCTGAATTTCGATGTGCAGGACGACTTGAAGCGGACATGGGCGCGGGATACTCGGCTCCAACACCACGAAAAAGGGTTGGATGGCGCCCATACGCCCCAACTGACAGGTAAATACGCGGAGAGTTAACAAACGGGAGGCGGGCTTGGCGATGTTTATCCGAAAAGTTGGGCCTTGTTTCGCCGGTGAAGTATCGGATGTCGATTTGACACGGCCATTGTCAGATTCGGAGATCGCGACTTTGAGCCGGGCGTGACTGCGGGAGAACGCTGTCTTGCAGGCCAGATGAAGCGCGTCGGTATCTAAGCTAGAAAGGCATTAGCCGAGCTTGACGGCTTTGCCTTCCGTGTGGGAGCGCTCCATAGCATCGATCATCGCATGGCGTACGACCGCGTGCCGGAAATCCGGCGATGTGGCAGAACCTGATTGCACCGCGTCGGCATAGCGGGCGTAGGCCTGTGCGACGTTGCGTCCCGGTCCGGCAGCCATATCAGCCGGGATAAGCCGGTACGCGTCAGGTGGCGTGATCTCTGCCATGTCGGCGTCTCCGATGGCCATAAAAAGTTGGCTTGGCCCGATATTGACCGATTTCGACGTCAGAACCAGCGTTCCCTTTTGGCCGTATATCTCCATTCGGGTGCCGCTTGCGTTAT
>CAXGSZ010000277.1:0-4428 GCA_964012455.1 uncultured Alphaproteobacteria bacterium | reverse complement strand
CACATTCGCACCGACCACAGGGTAAACTGTTCGGAGAACCGGAGCTGATGGAAACGTTGCTGGCGAACGAGGCCGACTAAATCACCTTCGGTTTCCATAGAGCTCCCTTTGAAGAGATTGGATTCCGGTCTCGACGGTCCGCCCAAGCGCACGTGAGAGGTAGCTACGACGCGTTCGGGGCAAAACGCCGAGACCGGAGTGGCACCCCCGAAAGACGGTTTGGAAGGTAAGCTCAGGCTCGTCCTTCGGCTTGGGTTGGGTGCCAGGTGGGACCCTCATAACACAATTAAAGTTGAATTTCGAATGCGACTGACTCGCATTTGCATATCCTGAATATAGATAGCTGCGCAAGTTTTATTTTATCTTACCTGTACTGAATTGATAAAAAACGATTTTATTCAATTATCCGCATTCACTTAAGAAGCGAAAATTCCCGTAATTACCGCTCGCGAATGCGATTAAGTGCCGCATTCATCAAAACGACCGGTATGATCCCGGTCGCGACGATCGCCAATGCCGGTAAGGCCGCCTCCTCAAGCAGTTCGTCCTTGGCAAACTGATACAAAAACGTCGCCAGCGTCTCGAAATTGAACGGTCGAAGGAGCAGGCTCATCGGCAACTCCTTCATAACATCGACGAAAACCAACAGCGCTCCCGCAATGCAGGGCAACCGTATTGACGGTAGCATGACCCGCGTGATGCTCTCAACGAAACCGCAACCGAGTGTGCGGCTCGCCTCCATCATACTCGGTGAAACACGCCCGAGCCCGGTCAAAACAGCGCCGTATCCAACCGCCTGGAAGCGCACGACACACGCGAAGATGATCAATCCAACACCACTGGTAAGCCACCCCTCATAGGAGAGGCCGAGCGCCCAATCGAACAGCTCAGCAATACCGCGATCTACCGCTCCGCCGGCGGTAACGACGCCAATGGCCAGAATCGTCCCCGGAAACGCATAGCCGAATGAGGCTAACGTGGAGAAACGCGGCAGCCAGACGCCTTTTTCGAACATCGATACCAGTGCGATCAACGCAGCCGTCGCGATAACCAGGCCCGCGACTGCCAAGCCGATAAAGATCGAATTGCTCGCCGCCTCGATCACGGTCGCATCGAGCGCCACCGAATAGCCCTGAAGCACAAAGTTCAGCAGCACCGCGACCGGCACGACGAAGCCAATCACGACCGGCACCAGGCAAACAGTCATGAAGAACACAGCACGCCACCCGCCAATTTGCTCCGGCGTCAGAGAAGCGGAACGACGAGTGGTATCAACGAATCTACGGCGTGCTCGCGAGAGTACTTCGATAGTTAACAGGACAATTACGAACAGAAAACCGAAGGTGGCAATTTGTGCCGCTGCCGTCAGGTTATTCATGCCAAGCCAGACATTGAAGATTCCGAGTGTCAGGGTTTCAATCGCGAAGAACTCAACCGTTCCAAAATCCGACAAGGTTTCCATAAGGACGAGAGCCAACCCAGCGACGATTGCCGGACGTGCAAGAGGTAGCCCCACATTCCAGAAAAGGCTCTTCCCGTTCACTCGCGAAACCTCAAATAGCGAGACCGGCGTTAGGAGATAGGCCGTCCGTGTCATGAGGTAGACATAAGGATAAAGCACCGCGCCAAGCACTAAAATCGCACCACCCATGGAACGGATTTCAGGGAACCAGTAATCGCGCGCACTCTCCCAGCCAAAGAAATCCCTCAGGAGCATCTGCACCGGGCCCGCATATTCGAGGAAGTCCGTGTAGGTATAAGCGATCAGATATCCCGGCATCGCGGCCGGCAACAATAGCGTCCATTGCAGAAGACGGCGGCCGGGAAAGCTATAGCGGACAACGACCCATGCCGTGCTGATCCCGAAAAGTAGGCTCAACAAACCAACACCGAGCATCAAGACGAGCGTGTTAGCGACGTAACGAGGCAACACGGTTTGCGAGAGATGCGACCATAGCCCGCCGGTGTCGCCAGACGCCGCGACAACAATTGCGAAGATCGGCGAAATGAAGACGACGATTAAGAAGATTATCGCCAGCTTCCAAGGGTTTAACCAGGGGCGAAAGTCTCGACCAACCAGCACATGCCGGAGTGTTACCATCCCACCCGGTCAATGATCAACTGTGCTTTAGGCGCCAGTTTCGCGATACGGGCGATGGGCATTTTATCCTCGCTGAACGAACCCCAGGAACGCAGTTCTTTCGGTACGTTGACGGCCGGGTTGACGGGATATTCGTAATTTACTGACCCGTATAAATCCTGTGCCGTTTTTGAGGTCAAGAACTCTAGGAATCGGATTGCTTCGGCTTTATTTTTTGAATGCTTGGCCACGCCGCCACCAGAAATATTCACATGAGCACCACGACCATCCTGATTGGGGAATACGAGTTGTACTGCAGCCGCCCAATCACGTTGCTCCGGTTTGGCTGAATGCTTCAGCTTGCCGTAGTAGTAATTATTGATAATAGCGATGTCGCAAACACCTTCATAAATGGCCTTTACCTGCGCCCTGTCGTTCCCTTGGGGGCGGCGCGCCAAGTTTTCCATAACACCAGCTGCCCATTTTTCCGCAGCATCCAAACCCTTGGTGTGGATCATCGACGCGACAAGCGCCCGGTTGTAGACGTGGCTACCAGGGCGAGCACATATCCGTCCGCGCCACTTCGGATCCGCCAGGTCTTCATAATTTTTTATCGCAATAGCATCCTTTGCACGGTTCGCGATTGCGACCACCCGTGCACGCTTGGAGAAAGCAAACCACGTGTTGTCAGGCGCCCGCAAATGGCTCGGGACATTCCGCGACAACACTTCAGATTCCACGGGCGCCAGTAATTTCTTGTCGGCGTAGACATAAAGTCGGGCGATATCAACAGTCAAGATCACATCGGCCGGACTACGCCCGCCTTCCGCCTGAAGGCGTTGAGCCAATCCCTTAGATGCGTAAACAATATTGATCTCGGTGCCTGTCTCGGCCTTATAGGCATCAATGAACGGCTTGATCAGGAAGGGTTGCCTGTGCGAGTAGATGTTCAGTTCTGTCGCAGCCGCGGACACCGCCATGATCGACAGACATATTAGAGCACCGAGCCCCCCCATGGCGGTGCGGCGGAACGAGACTTTGGAACGAAGAGCGGACATCTTGGCAAATCCCTTTTTTAAAGGCCGATAAAGGCAACGTGCCGCCTCGACCATAGGCTGTAGATATATTGTGGTTAGATCGTGTGTATCGGACCGATTGTCACTGAGGCCAAAGCGCTCAGGCGGCGCGTTATCTGCAAACCGGAGGCTGCCACCAATCCAGTCCCAAATCGCCAAGACGGCGCCAAAATTGGCATCTCCGTGATGACGCTCCACCGAGTGATGTAACTGATGTTGCGCTGGCGATATCAAAACATGTTCTAGGATTCGGCCGTAACCGAACCAGACATGACTGTGACGCAGGTTCGAGCCTGCCGCGTTGAAGGCGAACAAAAAGGAGTTGGCGCCGAGCAGCGTCACCAGTTCCGCCCGGTCTCCAAAAAAGAAGATGAATCCAGCTGTAGCAATCGCCTGCACAACAACTGTCCTAAGGGCGAAGATCACGCCCTCGACCGGGTGCGTGCGGTAGACAGTGAAGGGTGTCAGGGTCTCTGCCGTATGATGCACTTTGTGAAAACACCACAGGACCGGAATCCGGTGAAGTGCCCGGTGCACGAGATACTTAGCAGCGTCATCGATCAAAAAAAGCGATACGGTAAATGCGGCCGCGATCATCCATCCGGGTGCGCTCGGCCAAAGCAGGAGCCGGCCATCAAACCAGATGTGCATCGCCTCGAACAGTAGCGTCGCCATGGCCAGCTTGGTAACGAGGCGTGGCACGACGCCCATCATGATTGCCTGATTAGTCAGAAGTATCAGGTAATCGGCACGGGCTGATTTGGACCACCAGATGTCCCTAGAAAACAAACCGCGCCCCGCGCCAAGCCAAGACCCGCGGGAGCGCATAATTGCCACGACGAACGCAATCGCTAAGGCTGAAAATAGATATCCCGCAAAGACACGCTTTTGCGGGTTCAAAAAAGGGTCTGTCAGCTGACCGAAATATTCAGAAAGAACCACTTCCATGGGTTCACCGAAAATCTGCCGGTACGGGGAGACTCAGAAATCCCGTACCGGCAAGTTTGCGTGAAGAGCCTCTATTAATTAGTCGTTTTCGGCGCTCGATCCTCCTCCAAGCTTCTTGGTGAGTTCAGCAATACCACCGGTGATCGCATTGTTACGCGCCTTGACGCCAAACTTATCGACCATCAACTTCTGGATTTTCGCCATGTGTAGCATGTACTCGCCCCAGGAACCGCCCTGGTCGCGCACGTAATTGCCCTTGCTGTCAATATCAACGACCTGGCTAAGATTCGGCATCAACGGCCCGAAACCGATCATACGGTTGAG
>CAXGSZ010000276.1:0-4431 GCA_964012455.1 uncultured Alphaproteobacteria bacterium | reverse complement strand
ATGTCCTTGGTGAACCCGGCGTGGAACGCCACATAGCCCATCATCAAGAACAACGGCACCGCAATAATGGGAAAGTTGGCGATAAAAGAGAACGGCTCGAAGGCAATGTAGGCCCAAGCCGCATCAAACCCCCGCTCAAAATCAAACTCGCCGCCGGCCGGCCAACCAACCGCCAAAATAATTCCAAAAAAGCCAATAAACGCCATACAAAAGGCGATTGGCACGCGAACGGCAATAAGGGCCAACATCAAGAACAGGCCCCATCCGCCTAAGGTCGTCGGTTCCATCGATCTCCTCCCGCTTACTTAATTTCGACCTCAAGCGCGCGGTCTTCTTCGGACATCGTCGCTTGCGCTTCACCAGTAAAGAAGCCGATTGTTGAAAGTATTGCATCAATAACTAGCCGAATTGAAAATAAAAACAGGCCGAAGAAGACAATAAAACGAAATGGAGCTTCGGGTATTTCAAGCGCACCTTCTTCATATGCCCCAACATCAAAAGCTTGTTTAAAGTCGGTATACACAGCACATGTAACTATTATGAACGTAACCGCGCCCAAATAGACGCCAAATAGTTCCATCGCTACTTTGGGACGGTTCGGCAGCCAATCAGAAAATATCGTCACGAAGACGTGCTCGCGCGCCGCCTGCACCGCAGCTAGCGGCAGGAAGGCCACAATAACCATGGTGAATTCACTCATCACCAGGTCATCCGGAATAGGAGCACTGAAAAAATAACGCCCGGTAACCGAAACGCAGGTCATTATCGTGATGAACAACAGGGCGGCGACGGAAATCCAAAGCGCCGCTCGGTCAATGAGGTCAAAAAATTTTAGCATCGGCAAGTATGAGGCCCCGTTGCTAAGCGGGGCCTCATCCTCTCAAAAGTTAAGCGGTTGTATTGAAAGAGATACTTAACTGTGAACGCGATATTAGCGCTCCCAGGGATATCCCTTATCCGCCTTAATCTTGCGATACTTCGCGACCGCGGCTTTGAAGCTATCTGCAAACTCGGCGCGCTCAGCTTCGGACATGTGCTTCATCTTGCCAAGCAAGGTCGCGCCGATCGGCTTGGCATACTCAGCCCAACGATCAAGTTCCGCCTGCGGCATTTTTACAAAGTTCAGAACCTTGCCATCAATACCAGCCGCCATTTCCTTGGCCGCCGACTTCGAGTACTCAATCAGGTTCTTGCCGTAGTTATCCATGTAACGATCGCTGGCCTTGTCCAGGATGTTCCTCAGGTCCTGCGGAAGATCGTTATAGAACTTCAGATTGATCGCACCACCATAGCCAATGCTCTGGCCCATACCGGCCAGCATCAAATGCTTCGCGACTTCGTAGTGCTTGTAGGACTTGACGAACACCGTGTAGTTGACCGTGCAGTCGACCGTACCACGATCCAATGCGGAGTAGAGCTCACCAAAACCAATCTTAACCGGCACTGCACCCATGGATTTGAAAAGCTGAATGTAGCCGCCGATCGAGCGGATCTTCTTGCCTTTGAGCTTCTCAAGCGTGTCGATCTGCTCCTTACCACACAGGAGGTGCACAGGACCGGTCACATTTTGAAACATCATCCGGATCTTGTTCTTTTTTTCTTCCGCCCGGATGAATTTTCCATTTTCGCGTACATCCTGCATGGCGCGAATTCCGATCCAGGGATCGGGCTCATTGAACGGTACGTTGCCATAGTTGAGGACTGGCATGTCCGCTGGCGTATATGCGGCGATAACAGTACCCATCTCAGCAAGGCCAGAACCGACACCCTTGAGCGTCGCCTTCGACTTCATCAGGGACTGGCCCCAGTAGAACTTGATCTTCAACTTGCCTTTGGATTCTTCTTCGATCTCTTTCTTCCAGACCTGAAGAGCCGCGGCACGTGGACCACGGTTCGCACCGATGTCCGAGTAGCGGATAAGATATTCTTTCGCACTGACAACCTGCGTAGTTGCAGGCAGCAGCATTGCAGCGGCCAAAGCACCGGCTGCTAATGGGATAATTCTCGACATGTTTTCTCCCTGACGAGTTATTGAACGTACTCATTTGCACGAGTTTGACGTTCGTTAGTTACGCGTACAAATTAAGCCTTAAAGCGTCGCTAAAGTACATAGGGCACTGACTAGTTAGGAAAACGCTAAACAGGATCAAAATTGAAGTTCCAACCATTGCTCTAAAACTGCCCGCCCCCAACGTCTCACCCTAGACTTCCGCGACCACGCGAAACCTAGACCGGCGACAGAGACATCGCCGCATATAGCCCGTCGAAAGTCGTCAGGAAAAATAGAGTGTTATCCAGCCTCCCGCGTGAAAGCGGTCGCTCTATCGATCATCATCGATCCGAGGCCTTGCCGCGCCAAGCAATCTCCCAAGATGAACAATGGAGGTGCGCCCAGCCAGCATCGAGCTAAGGGTCGCTGCCGTCGATGGCAATCGATCCGGTGACCGCCCCAACCTGCATATCCACAATACGAGATCCCTGGCCGGGACAGAACGACTCAAAAAGCCTCCATCTCATGGACTAGTTTGGCTTCGAAGAAGATGGGAAATTTCCAGTGCAGGGCACAGTAACGGCCATGCAGCGCGGCGAAATCGCCAAGCAGGCCAGGAATCAGGGACAGATTGGACTGGCAACGCAGAGATGTATCAAATTTTCCAAACTGCTGTTCGAGCCCCCGCCTACGCAGGAATGGGCATAACGATCAGTACCCTAGCGCCATTCCGTCTTTCCGAGGATCAGAACCACCAACAAGAACACCGTTTTCGTCGTCGATATAGATTGCCTGGCAACCACCGTGCGGCGATGGCGTTCGAGTTACGTTATGGCCACGCCCCCGCAGGTCCTCGGCGACATCTTCTGAAATCCTGGGCTCAAGTGCCAACTCACCGTCAAAACAGAAATGCCGTGGCGCCTCGTTCGCCTGCTGTGGATCCATTCCGAAGCAGAACATGTTCGTAAGCAAAGACGTATGCCCCGTGGATTGATAGTGACCACCCATCACGCCGAACGGCATAATGGCTTTGCCATCCTTCATCACCATGCCGGGTATGATAGTATGCATCGGCCGTTTGCCCGGCTCAATCCGGTTCGGGTGATCGGTGTCAATGCGGAAACTCAGTCCCCGATTGTGCAGGATCACGCCGCTGTTGGGCGCCATGATACAGCTGCCGAAACTCTTGAAGATCGAATTAATGAAGGAAATCGCATTACCGTCACGGTCAACGACGCATAGGTAAGTCGTGTCGGAATGCTCGGCGCCGGCACCGTTCCAGCTGTTGAATTGGCTAGCCCGGTCAAGTTTGATCCGGCCCCGCGCCCACTCGGCACGCTCGTCGGAGAGCAGGTAATCGACGGGAACGTCGACATATTTTGGGTCGCAAAACAACGCATCACGCGCGGCGTAAGCCATCTTCGTTGCTTCAGCGATAAGGTGGATCACATCCGCCTCACTGTATCTGTCGCCGAGGTCATAACCCTCAAGCGTCCGCATCATCATCAGCGCTCCGAGGCCTTGGCCGTTTGGCGGG
Organism: uncultured Alphaproteobacteria bacterium; assembly: GCA_964012455.1. Lineage (GTDB taxonomy): Bacteria > Pseudomonadota > Alphaproteobacteria > UBA8366 > UBA8366 > UBA6544. Next base: position 904 of record CAXGSZ010000276.1, on the reverse strand, counting down.
CATTCGTAAACCTCATGGCCACGATATTCGGCATGGATCGGTTTCACATATTCGCAACGCTGCGCATCAAAATCTTCCGCTTCGTGCAGGCCGCCCAGTCCCCTGAGGCGCGCAAGCACATCTTCCATCACCGGCCCTTCGTAAAACCCTGCACGGCCTTCCCTGGCGATGCGGCGCAGGGTTTCAGCCATCTCCGGTTGCTTATGTTTGGCACCGATTGGCAAGGATTTACCGCCTGGGAGAAACCGCGCGGACAAGTATTCATCGCCCTTCATCCGACAGATTGCTGCGGCATGATCAAAGGCGATTCGGTCCATGATCCGGTATCCGTGCTCCGCCTTGTCGATAGCTGGCTGCAACAACTCATCCAGACCCTTGGTGCCGTAATCCTCCGACAGGCGACACCAGGCATCCACCGCGCCCGGAATGGTAACGGAATGCGGCGATGCCCATCCGATCTCCGCAATCCCCTGTTCTTGGAACCACTCGACGGTTGCTCTCGCTGGGGCCCGACCCGAACCATTCAGGGCGATCGGCGCACCTCGTTTTGGAGAATAAAGCACGAAACAGTCCCCACCGACGCCTGTCATTGCGGACTCGACGACACCGAGGACAGCAACCGCCGCAAGCGCCGCATCGACGGCGTTTCCGCCGGAGCGCAGCACATCGACCGCGGTCAGCGTCGCGTCCGGATGCGAGGTTGCCGCCATCCCGTTCTCAGAAATCGCCGCCGAGCGACCGGGTTGGTCCAAATCGCGCATGAGCTGTCCTCTCAAATTCAAAAAGCTAAGTGGGTATTGCACACCCGCTTGCAATGCAAGAGAACCCTTGATCAAATTATGTTTGCTTACAGGAGCATTTTTCACCTACATGCATAACCGTCGTGGTCGGTACGAGCGAATTG
>CAXGSZ010000275.1:0-4439 GCA_964012455.1 uncultured Alphaproteobacteria bacterium | reverse complement strand
TCGGTCAGATTGCGAATAACATCGTCGACAGTCACATCCAGGACATTCGCGCGCAGTTCGTCATCAGTCTGAACATCGACGTGCCCGGGAACCTTCGCAAGCGGCAGGTTCGGCATACCGAGACCCGCCGACGTTGTGCCGGCTTGTCCAACGAACCCCTCACAAACGAGTGAGGAACTGGGAACACCTGCTTCTTCGGCGGCCGCGCTTGCCCGCAACACGGCGGGCGTGCAGCTGCCTCAACAGCCCATACCTGATATGATTGCGTCGGTACCGGTCGACTGAATCTTATCAGCGAGCCCGGCGATCACGGCGTGTTCATCGCCGCCGTGGGTGGAGCCGAAAGCGTCATAGTTGACGAACTTGATCTTCGGATAGCGCTCCATCAGCCCTTCTTCCAGCAAGGGGAAGATTTCATCGCCCCTGAAGAGGTAATCCCAAAGAAATCCAACCGTCTTGCCCTCAAGAGAATCCAGACGCCCGGCGAGCGGTGCAATCTCCTGTGTCTTCTCGCCCCGCGGCCAGACGACCGAATAGGAGGTAGGCTCGTTCGTCAGCATGACCGTGCTCCTTCCGTGCACTGTAAACCTTGACCAAGAATATCGCCCCGTGTTTGCAGGCGGCAAGGCAACTGCCCCTTGCCCCATCCGCGGAAAGCGTGAATTCATAAGGCATGACAACGATCGAAATTGTCCCGACGGGTGCGGCGCTTGGCGCCGAGGTTCGAGGAATCGACCTCAGGGCCGATATCGACAAGGAAGCGGCCGAGACCTTGAAGACGGCATGGCACGAGCATCTCGTCCTATTGTTCCGGGACCAACAGCTGGACGACGATGCATTACTTCGCGCATCGCAGATTTTCGGCCCGCTGCAAGAAGGCGGCGCGCGCCAGTATTTCCGCGAAGGCGGGTTTGAACAGGGCCGCGGCCTGCTGTCCCGTCACCCCGAAATCACGGTCGTCTCCAACCTCGACGAAGACGGGAATCCGGTGCGTGAGAATGCCGGCCTCGGCAGCGGCGAAGTCGTCTGGCATTCCGACAACTCCTATGTGGAGACACCGCCCGCCGGCAGTATGCTCTACGCGATCGAAATCCCAGAGGGCGGCGGAGGCGATACTTCATTCGCGAACCAGTATATCGCCTATGAGACCTTGCCCGAGATCATGCTGATGGCGATCAACGGCAAACAGCAGCGTCATGATTCAAGCCGCAACAGCGCCGGCGTCCTGAGACCGACGGCGAAACTGCCGACCACACCCGAAGAGGTGGAAGGACCGGTACACCCGCTTGTCCGCATTCATCCGGAGACCGGACGCCGCGCGCTCTATCTTGGACGCCGGCGGATCTGGCCGTCGAACTACATTCTGGATATGCCGAACGACCGGAGTGAAAAGCTCCTCGATCGCCTTTGGTATCACGCGACCAAAGCGGATTTCGTGTGGACGCACAATTGGCGACCGGGCGACGTACTGCTCTGGGACAATCGCTGCACGATGCACCAGCGCACGGAAGTGGACCACACGCGTCCTCGCGTCCTGCATCGCACTCAAATTCAGGGTGAAGCCGTTATTCCCAGCTGACCTTCACTAATTCCGAAATATGTATTGATTCACCAACTCAACCCTATGGGAGAAGCGAAATGCGCGGCATCGTGGCGACGATCAAGGTCAAGGAAGGCATGGCGAAGGACTTCGAAGAAGCGGCGATGAAGCTCGTTGCAGCCGTAAACGAGAACGAGCCGGACTGCCTGCTCTATCAGCTCTACCGTACCGATGACGAACATACCTACGCCTTTATGGAACGTTACAAGGACGAGGCCGCGACAGAGTTCCACCGTAACTCCAACCATTTCAAGACACTTGGCGCCGCAATGGGTCCTTTCATGGCGGGCCGCCCCGATGTCGTCCGCATGGAAGAGGTTGCATAGCGCGACGACGATGGATTTCCGCATCGAACGGCTCAGCGGGCCGATCATTGTCCCCAACATGGATGCCCGTATGGGGACGAACATAAACGGTCCATCGCTGATCCGCGCTCCCGACTGGCTGCCGACCCCACCTGGGCGCTACCTGCTCTATTTCGCACACCACAACGGGACCTATATCCGCCTCGCCTTCGCGGACGCGATCGAAGGCCCTTGGCGAACCCACGAGGCGGGCGTCCTCGACTTGGAGGAGAGTGGTTTTATCGATCACATAGCGTCGCCGGAAATCTTAATCGACGCGGCGGCCCAAGAACTGCGCCTCTACTTCCATGGACGCACCGGGTACAAGGCGGATGGCAGCCAGATACAGGCGACACGTGTCGCCACATCCCGTGACGGCTTAGACTTCACCGTCAGGGAACCCGAACTGGGTCCTGCCTATTTCCGTGTCTTCGAACAAGCCGGCGCCGTTTATGCCCTTGCACGCGCCGGAGAGTTGCTGAGATCGCCAGACGGGTTCGAGCCATTCGAAAGCTGCGGCATTCCCAAAGGCCTGCCCGAGAATATCCGACATGTGGCACTTTGGCGTCGCGGTGAAGATCGGCTCACCCTCTTCCACACGGTCATCGGCGAGGCGCCGGAGGTCATCTATACTTGCGACTTTGTTATGGAGGGTGACTGGACGGAATGGCGCGCTGGTCCATCGGCGAAAGTACTGCAACCCGATCTGGACTATGAGGGGAACGATATCCCGCTTGCGCCATCCGCGGTCGGGGCCATCGATGTTCGCGTCAATCAGCTCCGTGACCCGGACATCCATGTCGATTTGGACGGTGCGGTCTATATGCCCTACTCCGTCGCGGGAGAAGCCGGCATCGCATTGGCGAAAGTCGAGACGTTTTAAGGGGCGTTGCTGCCCACCAGTTTGGCCAGCAACCTATCGAGTTGCCGACGCTCATCACTATCAAGAGCGCAGAGTATCTGCTCCTCCCGCACTAAAAACCGCGGCACGATTTGCCTATGCAGCTCTTGCCCCTCATACGTAATGCGCAGGAGAGCCTGACGCCCGTCAGCAGGATCAGGAGACCGGGTGAGATAGCCGTCCTCAAGCATTCGATGAACGGCGCGAGAGATCGAGTTTCGCGGTCGTCCGGTCATATCGGCGACGTCCTGAGAGGTCAGCTCCTCGATATGCGAGAGGCAGAACAACAGGAGATATTCTCCCCGGTTCAATCCGAACTCCCGTTTGATGTCCTCGTAGACGGGTACTACGAGCCGGTTCGCCAGGTAAGAAATACGAAACGTGTCGCGCACTTCGTTGCGTTCGAAAATGGCCGCGAGTTCCCGTTCATTGCGGTTTCTTGTCGATACAGATGTCAATCGATGTTCCGGCATTCCGCGCACTTTCAGTCAGGAAAACTCACCCCATCTCCGCGTGCGAACCACGCACGCCGATGTTTTCATATTGATTAATTGTTCCATTTGGAACAATTAATCAAGCGAAGGAACGCAAACTTGGGAGGGAGACATGTCCGAGCCTCGTAAACGACTCACGATCCCTGATCTTTCGATAAAGAAAGAATCCGGTGAGCGCTTGGTCATGGTCGCTGTCGGTGAAGTACTGAGCGCAGCGTGGGCTGAACGTGCCGGCGTCGATATCGTCGGCATCGGGGACAGTCTCGGCATGACGCTCTACGGGCATGAAAACACCCTCACCATGACCGTCGACCAGATGATCGAGCACACCAAAGCCGTCCGACGCGGCGCACCAAACACGTTCTCGTTGGTCGCCATGCCGTACGGCTCCTACGCCACAAAAGACATCGCCGTTCAAAACGCCGTCCGAATCATGAAGGAAAGCGGTGTCGATGCCGTAAAACTCCAGGGCGGACGTGAGAAGTTCGACATAATCAAGGCGGTCGCGGACGCTGGCGTCCCGGTCATGAGTCACGTCGGTCTTTGCCCGCATTTCGTGCACCGCTATGGCGGGTTCAAAATGCAGGGACGCACCGCCGAAGACGCGCTTAAGATTGTCGACAATGCGAAGGCGATCGAGGAGGCGGGAGCGATCGGAATGGAGATCGAGGCCGTTCCCTACGAGGTAGGCAAGGCGGTCGATGACGCGGTCTCGATCTTCACCTTCTCGATAGGCGCCGGTGCGGCCGGCACCTGCCAACTGCTCAATGGGTACGATTTGATCGGCGCTTTCGACACGTTCAAGCCGAAATTCGCGAAACGGTACGGCAACGTCGTCGACGTTGCTGTAAAAGCGTTTAAAGATTACGCGGAAGACGTCCGTTCGGGCGCATTCCCTGATGCAGACCATTCCTACAAAATGAAGGCCGAGGAAGTCGAGAAATTCACGGCGGCTCTGGCCAAGTCGAAGGAGTAAGCGAATGACACCCGAAGAAATTTCGTCGCATCCGGCTCGCGTTCTAACGCAAGCACAATGATAACATTATTTCGAGCGCGGGTATATCGGCATGGAGAGCCTCGTGCCGCAAAATACACTCGCG
>CAXGSZ010000274.1:0-4458 GCA_964012455.1 uncultured Alphaproteobacteria bacterium | reverse complement strand
TTGAATCGTCCCGGAACGATGGTCGAGCATGGCGCCGTGATAAATTTTTGTCCCGGTCTTCTCCGCTGCGGTGCTGCGATCCAGCATTTCGACGGGTGCGCCCCGCCGTGCCCATTCCTCGCAGCGGCCGACCAGTTCGCGGTAGGCTTTCGCTGAGTGCGCCATGTGCAGATTGCCGGTGCGAACGGCCTCGCACTGGATGCCATGCTTCCCAACCAAGTCGAAAACTAACGTCGGCGCATGGCCAAGGTCCTCGATCATCCTCTCCGCGGCGTGCTGGCCGAGCGCCTTGATCATGTCCGGCAACGGCAACCAGAACCCCGGATTGACGAGGCCCGCGTTCCGACCAGAGCCGCCAAATCCGACTTCATTTGCTTCCACGACCGAGACGGTAATGCCAGCCTCGGAAAGATGCAGTGCCGCAGACATCCCTGTGAACCCGGCGCCGACGATCGCTACGTCCGTCTCGATCGCCTCGGATAGAGTAAGTGTCTCGGGTGGCGAAGGCGCCGTAGCGGCCCATAGGCCATGGCTTTCAGGTTGCAACTGCATCAGAAAGGAGTATCCCCTTTCACAGTAATTTTATGAACGCAGCGCCGCTGACCTTGATAGTCGTTAAGCGCGTAGTGCTGGCAACAACGATTGTCCCACATGGTCAACGTACCGACTTCCCAGCGCACACGACAAATGAATTCCGGACGGCTCGTGTGTGCCATCAGATAGTCCAACAACGGCTTGCTTTCGTCATCGGTCATGCCGTCGAACCGCTCGGTATGACTGCCAATATAGAGGACCTTCCGACCGGTCTCGGGATGGGTGCGAACGATGGGGTGGACGGATACCGTCTGTACGTCCGGGTCCGGGTCTTTCTGAGGCGTGGGAATAAGGCCCATCTTTGCCTGCGCGGCCCGGCTGCCGCCAAGAAAATTCTTGGAACTGTTGCCGTTGTGGATGCCTTTAAGCCCGGAAAGCATCTCCTTCATGCCGTCGGAGAGTGTCTCATAGGCGAGGTAGAGATTGGAAAACATTGTGTCGCCGCCGTAGGGCGGCATTTCACGTGCTAGCAGGATCGTCGCCTTTGCTGGTTCAGCGGTGTACATCTGGTCCGAATGCCATCGATTGCCGTTGTTACGGGTCGCGTCCTCTGTCTTCAGAATCTGCAGGATTTCAGGATATCCCTCCATCGGTGCGTTGAAGGGGTGGATATGTATTTCCCCCCAACGTCTCGCGAAGTCGAGATGCTCGTCCGGCGTCATAGTTTGACCACGGAAGTAGATGACCTGATGCTGGAGCCACGCGCGATGTATTTCCGCAAAATCCGCATCGTCCATTCGGCGCAGGTCGACACCGTCAATTTCTGCGCCGAGCGAGCCGGCGAGTGGAATGACTTGGATCCGTTTATAGGCAGTCTTGTCTTGAGTGGAGTCTGGTAAGGCGCTCATGGCAACCGATCTTTCAAATTATGGTCGGACACGTTTATCGTATAAGTTAATGGGCCAGATGGGGAAGGGAATGATCTCGGTCTGAGCGACCTAGGCGCGCTTGTCGGTCTGATGAAGGGATTGAGATTGCGCGCTGTATGTTGCGGCAGCATGCCGTGCCCGTCCAGGAAATGCGCTTGCGCCGCGCGTTGGCGGCGCTAGATTCCAACGTAGTGGCGCAACTAAACGATATAGAGGAAACGATGGCCCTACCGGAAATCGGAAGCGTGCCGCCAGCCTTTACGCTGCCCAATCAGGATGGGTTGGATGTAAGTCTGTCGGATCATGCGGGTAAACACGTCGTGCTGTGGTTCTATCCACGCGCGTTCGGCAACAATTGAACGAAGCAAGCCAACGGGTTCCGTGCTAGAGCCCAGAATTTTGCAAAAAAAGATACGGTCGTTCTCGGCATTACGTTCAGCGCGACCGAAGACTTGAAGAGATGGCGGGACGAAGTCGGCCTGCCGAGTGATCTGCTGTGTGACGTCGATAAATCAGTCTCCATGGCCTACGGCGCCGCTGAAAGTGTGGATCAGGAACGCCCTTCCAGAATGGGTGTCGTGATCGGGCCGGACGGCAAGGTAATCAATGCTTATGCCGTTGACGATGCCGAAGGGCACGCCATGACAGCACTTGGAGATTTGCCCTAATTTGGACGGTCGGTGCGCTGCCCGGACGACCCTTGGCCCCGGGTGGCGCTATCCTTTCAGTTGAGCTTCAATCCATTGAATTCAGACGGCAAAGCAGTGGCGCAGGATATGACCGACATTGCATCGCTCGTCCGGTGCCATACGGAACGGTCGCCCAATAGTGTCGCTCTCGATTTCGATGGTGTGGAAATCCTGTGGTCGGAATTCGCGACTAGAGTAGAAGGCTTTGCGCGAAATCTGTTAGCCACGGTTCCAGGAAATAGAATTGCGATTACGTTGCCGAACGGACCGGATTTGGTCGTAGCAATGTTCGCGACGCTCAGAGCCGGGAAGTCTTTCCAGGTGTTTGACCCGGAATGGCCAGAAAATATCCGAGCTTCCGTGGCAGAAACCCTTGGTCCGGACCTCGTGATTGGGACAGCGAATATCGAGCTGCTTCTGGAAGGAGAATGCGGAGGAGAGGCGCCTTTGGATGTATTGTCGCGGGCTGACGTTCGCGCACCGTTCTACACGGGATTTACGTCCGGTTCGACCGGCACGCCGAAGGGGTTCCGCCGCAATCAATTGTCTTGGTTGGAAAGCTTTCGCCGCGACGGTGAGATTTTCGACTTGTCGGGCGACGACGTATTCGTATCACTTGGCAATCTCGCGCATTCGCTTTTCGTCTATGCGGTGTTCCGCGGCCTCTACGCCGGTGGCAAGACGGTGTTCTATCAACGCTTTCGCCCGGACCGGATCCTCCACAGCATTGCGCAGACCAGCGGCACCGTCGTCTACGGCGTTCCAACGCAATACGATGCCCTGGTCGCGGCGGCGTGCGGCGGGACCGTCCTTCAATCGGTACGGCTGATCCTAGTATCCGGCGCAAAATTGCCAGATGCCTTGAAGCCACCGCTTCGCCTGTTGTTTCCTAACGCACTCATCTGTGAGTTTTATGGAACGTCGGAACACAGCTACATCACCTATGCGCGCGATGGCGAGACACCGTCCGGTTCCGTTGGAAAGCCCTTTTCCGGAATTTCCGTCCAAATCCGTGACGCGGCGGGCGATGCGCTTCCGGTTGGCGATGTTGGGCGAATCTTTGTAGAGAGTCCGCTGTTATTCGATGGGTACGAATTGGCAGACAATCCAACCCTTGAACGTGACGGCGATGCTTTATTTGTCGGTGATCTCGGATATCTCGATGAAGAGGGATTTCTCTTCCTGACCGGGCGATCTGACAGAATGTTCGTCTCTTCGGGAAAGAACATCTATCCGGAGGAAATCGAAACAGTTGTGGCGGCGTATCCCTCGGTGAGACATGCCTGTGCGATGGGCATCGAAGATGCCCGTCGGGGGCAGCGGCCTGTTGCATTGGTGCAACTGGAACTGGGGCGCAATTGCTCGTCGCAGGAGTTGAAAGCCTGGTGTCGCGAGAGATTGCTTCTTCACAAGGTTCCGGCACAATTCCATCAAGTCGATTATTGGCCCATGACGGCATCGCAGAAAACCGATGTGCCACGACTGTGCGAATGGCTGAACTCCGGGAGCACTCGTACCCTGCGATGACCGACGCCTTCATCATCGCCGGCCGCCGGACCCCTGTTGCCGTTCGCAATGGGGCGTTCCGGGAACTTGAGGCATGGGAATTGGCAGCACCGGCGGTGGAGGCGGTGCTTGATGATGCGGGGCTACGCCTGGATCAGGTCGACGAGGTCATCCTGGGCAATGCTCTCTATGGTGGCGGAAACCCGGCGCGAATGACATCCTTGGCAGCCGGTCTACCGGTGAACGTGCCGGCGTCGACGGTCGACACGCAATGCTGCAGTGGCATCGACACCATCGGGCTCGCAGCCGCGAAAGTGACGTCCGGCATGGCAAACGTCGTTATTGCCGGTGGCCTCGAGAGTTATAGTCGGTCACCGATCCGCCAACTGCGGCCTAAATCGGCGGGTGGTGTGCCTATTGCCTACGATAGTCCACCGTTTTCACCGTGGCCTGAACACGACCCCGATATGGTCGCGTCTGCCGCGAATTTGGCGGCGCAGCGGTGCATTAGACGGTCCGCGCAGGATGCATATGCCGTCGAAAGCCATCGCCGCGCCGCCCAATCCGCACCTTCGGGGGAGATTGTAGGGCTGGCGGGGCTGCACGCCGACGAATTTACGCGGCGACTGTCGCTGCGGTTATGCGCTCGTTTGCAGCCGCTCGAGGGTGATGATGATTTCGGTGTGACGGCTGCTACCACGGCGGTCGAAGCCGACGCGGCAGCGGTCGTCGTCGTAACGAACGATAAGGCCGCAGGCGCTCCTTCAAAAGACCGTCGACCCGCTCGTCTCTTGGGGGTA
>CAXGSZ010000273.1:0-4461 GCA_964012455.1 uncultured Alphaproteobacteria bacterium | reverse complement strand
GCCGACCTGGACCGGTGTGTTTCCCGACCGATACCATTTTGGCCGAATTTTCTACAATCAGGCAACGATGTCGGCCGCCGGCATTCCACAGATTGCGGTCGTCATGGGGTCCTGTACTGCGGGGGGGGCCTACGTTCCGGCGATGGCGGACGAAGCGGTAATCGTTCGCAATCAGGGAACGGTTTTCCTGGGCGGGCCGCCGCTGGTCAAGGCAGCCATTGGCGAGGTGGTGACGCCAGAGGAACTGGGCGGAGCGGATGTTCACTGTAGGGGGTCAGGCGTAACCGATCACTATGCAGAGAACGACAGTCATGCCTTGGGTATCGCACGGCGAATCGTCGCCAACCTGAACCGGGTAAAGCAGCCGAACATCCGTATCCGCGAACCGAGGGGGCCGCTCTACGACCCTCCCGAGATTTACGGTGTCGTCCCGTCGGACATTCGACAGCCCTATGACGTCAGGGAAATTATCGCACGTATCGTAGACGGCAGTGAACTTGACGAGTTCAAACAACTTTACGGTATCACCTTGGTATGCGGTTTTGCGCACATCCACGGTTATCCGGTTGGCGTCATTGCCAACAATGGCATTCTCTTCAACGAATCATCGGAAAAGGGTGCTCACTTTATCGAACTTTGTTGTCAACGTGGCATTCCGCTCCTCTTCCTGCAAAACATCTCCGGATTCATGGTGGGTAAGAAATACGAAGCAATGGGAATCGCACGGGCTGGCGCGAAGCTGGTGCACGCAGTGGCCTGTGCAAATGTTCCAAAATTCACGGTTATTGTTGGTGGCTCCTTTGGTGCAGGTAACTATGGAATGTGTGGCCGGGCATTTGGTCCGCGGTTTCTGTGGATGTGGCCGAACGCGCGCATTTCGGTGATGGGCGGAGAACAGGCGGCGAGCGTCTTGGCGACGTTGCGCCGGGACAACTATGAGCGCCGTGGCGAAGATTGGAGCGAGGAAGAGGAGGCAGCCTTTCGGGCCCCGATCGTCGATCAATACGACCGAGAGGGACATCCGTACTACGCCTCTGCGCGCGTTTGGGATGATGGCATTATCGATCCGGCGGAAACCAGACGCACGCTCGCGTTGTCTATTTCATCCGCCCTGAATGCGCCGATCGAACAGACGCGTTTCGGCGTGTTTCGTATGTAGCGGGAGAAGCCAGAATGAACGAACTTGTTGTCATCGTGGAACGCAATAGCCACGGCGTCGCCACCGTGACCTTAAATAGGCCCGAGTTAAACAACGCTTATGACCGACGTGTGCTCCAAGCCCTTAGCGATGGTCTCGCTGAATTGGCGAGCGACGATGCGCTCAGGGCTCTTGTATTGCGGGGGAACGGCCGACATTTCCAGGCCGGCGTAGATCTCAAGTTTCAGAGTGAACTTGCGGCCATGTCCGAAGCGGAGAATGAGTCCGTATCGGTCTTGCTGACCGGTTTGATGCGGGATCTGAATGCGTTTCCGGTTCCGACGGTCGCATTGGTCCATGGAGCCTGTATTGGCGGTGGTACGGGGATCGTCGCGTCCTGTGACGTGGTTATCGCCAGCGAAGACGCGTTTTTCGCGGTCGCTGAAGCCAAGTGGGGTGCCCACGCGTCGCCTATCTTTCCGCAACTAATTGCCGCGATGGGCGTTCGTCACCTGCGCAGGTACGCCGCAACCGCCGAGCGTTTTGATGCGCTGCGCGCCAAGGAGATCGGGTTTGTCCATGAAGTGTGTCCAGTTGGTGGCCTCGATGTAGCCCTAGCGACAGTTATCGATTCGATCATGCTGAACGGTCCGAAAGCTGTGCGCCGCTCGAAGGCTTTGGCGCTTGAGATATCCGGCCTCGCTATAGACGACGCGACCGTTAGCAAGCTTGCTGCCCAACATGCGGAGACGCGGCGATCCGTTGAAGCTCAGGAAGGGTTTTCCAGCTTTGTGGAAAAACGCCCCGCAGCTTGGCACCCGAAGACTGGATAGTGGGGTGTCTGCCAATGAGGTTTTTGCCGCGAAATGGTGTGATCGGTTTTTCGTTGAAGGTGACGATGTTCACCTTGATCGCGCTCGCGCATCGACGACTTAGACGATAGGGGTGTGCCGTTGTGATTAGTAAAATATTAATGGCAAATCGTGGTGAGATCGCATGTCGCGTTATGCGGACGGCGCGGCGTATGGGTATTCGCACCGTTGCTGTGTTCTCGGATGCCGATGCGGACGCGCTGCATGTGGAAGTTGCCGATGAGGCCAGGTATATCGGCGGTGCTAGGGCGAAGGACAGCTATCTTAATATTCCGGCTATCGTAGATGCCATACAGACAACTGGTGCTGATGCGGTTCACCCGGGATATGGGTTCCTGTCTGAGAATGCTAGATTTGCCGAAGCATGCGCCGAAGCCGGAGCGGTCTTTATCGGCCCGCCTCCGGACGCGATCCGTGCCATGGGCTCGAAAAGCGAAGCCAAAGCGCTGATGGAGACAGCCGGCGTCCCACTTTTGCCCGGCTATCACGGCGACGACCAATCCGATGAAACGTTGATCGCGGCGGCAGAGGAAATCGGCTTTCCCGTCATGGTCAAAGCCGCTGCGGGCGGCGGTGGTCGTGGCATGCGTATGATCGACGAATTGGAATCCCTAGAGGAAGGCTTGGCAGGTGCGCGGCGCGAAGCGAAGGCGGGCTTCGGCGACGACACCTTACTAATCGAAAAATTCCTCGGTCGGCCGCGGCATATCGAAATGCAGGTCTTCGCCGACTGCCATGATAACGCTGTCCATGTATTCGAGCGGGATTGCTCGATCCAGCGACGTCATCAAAAGGTTGTAGAGGAAGCGCCGGCACCCGGCATGACCCTGGAAATGCGTGCGGCGATGGCGGATGCAGCGGTGAAGGCGGCTCGCGCGATCGGTTATGTAGGTGCGGGTACGGTCGAGTTTCTCGTCGAGGCAGAGCGCATGGGTGAGCCGGATTGCTTCTACTTCATGGAGATGAATACCCGATTGCAAGTCGAACATCCGGTCAGCGAAATGATTGCTGGCGTTGATCTCGTTGAATGGCAGATTCGTGTTGCCGATGGCGAACCTCTTCCACTCGATCAGGACGCGATTGCGCTTGAAGGGCACGCCGTCGAGGTACGGCTTTATGCCGAAGACCCCGCGCGCGATTTCCGGCCCTCGCCTGGACCGCTCACCCACTTTCGCATGTCAGAAGAGGGGCCTCATTTGAGGATCGATACGGGCGTTCGTGAAGGAGACGAAGTCACGATGCATTATGATCCGATGATTGCGAAGGTCATCGGTTGGGACAGCGATCGCCCTGGCGCCTTGGCCCGCCTTCGCAATGCGCTTGGCGAGACGCATCTTGTCGGAACGACGACGAACCTCGATTTCCTGTCGGCGGTGATCGGCAGCGAGGGGTTCGCCGAAGCCGATCTCGATACCGAATTTATCGCAAGGCATGAAAAGGCGTTGTTTCCCGACAGAAGTTTGATTGAGCCGGAAACAATCGCGCTTGTGGCGCTGGCGGATCTGTTATGGACGGCGGGACCGCGGACCGCGAGAGCGTCGGCATCCGGCGATCCGTATTCGCCGTGGGAGATGATCGATGGATGGCGATTGAACGGTCGTGCACATGTTGAGTTGCGATACAGCCAGGGAGATGAGGAGCTCGTCATATCAGCCCACGGTCACGGCGATGGCTATAAGATGGTGTTCGGTGACAGGGTGCTCGATGTCCGTGGTGATTTCCGCCTGGATGGACGTCTCGCGGCCGAAGTTGACGGCCACCGCGTTGTGGTATCCGTCATTCGGCATGGAAGTGAGCGGCACGTGTCGGGGCCTCGAGGAACCCGAATTCTAGAAGCCGTCGACCCGCTGAACGCGGATGCTTCCGGCGCCGCTGCAGGAGGTCGTTTGAGCTCGCCGCTACCGGGGCGGGTGGTTTCTGTCAGCGTTGCGCCCGGCGACTCGGTTTCTGCTGGACAGACATTAATGGTCATCGAGGCTATGAAAATGGAGCACGCGATAACGGCACCCGCATCAGGTAACGTTGAAGCAGTGCATTTCGCCGAAGGCGACCAGGTCGACGAAGGTTCGGAATTGCTGGCTTTGAGCGCCGATTAACCAATTTGACGAAGTGTTCGGGTTCGCATCGGCTGCTTGACTCCCGATAATCGGGCAGGTTTCTTGGATTGGGAGTTCTGCGGGGGTTCGATTTGCGTTGTAGTCGGTCATGACCCATCAAAAAGACGGGCTGAGTGAGTTGGCGGGCGAGCCGGAGCGTGTCGAATCGACTATTGATCCTGGGGTGGTACCTCGAGCCGAATCCATAATCGCCGCGTTTGGTGGTAAGTATCTGGACTGGCTCAGAGGAGATCTGGGTCAGCTCGACACCTTCCTATCGCAGGCATTGGTGAGGTTGAGGGCAATCGATGACCTGCGTCGCAAGACGCACAATATCTATAGTCAGGGAGGAGGC
>CAXGSZ010000272.1:0-4471 GCA_964012455.1 uncultured Alphaproteobacteria bacterium | reverse complement strand
AAACAGGCTTCTTGAGTCGCAGGCCCACAACGCCTAAACCCCTTTTCATGGAACCTCGCACCGGTATCGCCGCACGGAAGGCTGCCATCGACTTACTTGATGCAGTTCTGACGCGTAAGGCTTCGCTCGACACCGCACTAGCAACAACGCCGAGGTTCAACGCACTTACCGGCCCAGACAGAAGCTTTGCCCGCCTGATTGCGAGCGTTACACTCCGGCGTCTCGGTGAGATTGACGCCGCAATCGATAAACTTCTGAGGAAACCCATTTCGAACAACGCCTTAACTGTCCGCCAAACGCTCCGCGTGGCCGCGGCTCAGCTCATGTTTCTCGAAACACCACCCCATGCCGCCGTCGACACTGCTGTCGCGTCTCTTAAGCACTCTCGTTTCGCTGGCTTCAGTGGATTGGCCAACGCCATTCTCCGTCAGATAACTCCCGATGCGCGCATGCCGATCGAAGCTGCCGCGCGTGCTAATACGCCGCAGTGGTTGCTGAAGAGTTGGGCCCAAGCATTTGGAGAGACCAATGCGTTAGCGATCGCTGTCGCGCATGGCAGCGAAGCACCGATAGATATCACCCCCAAAACGGAAGTGGCCCGCATTTCAGAAACATTGGGTGGCCAGATATTACCAATCGGTTCCATCCGGCTCGACGCGCCGCGAGATGTGCGGCAATTGCCCGGATACGAAGAAGGTGATTGGTGGATACAGGATGCCGCCGCCGCCCTGCCCGCACGTCTGATTCCCAACCCAGCGGGTAAACATATCCTCGACCTTTGCGCAGCACCTGGCGGGAAATCGGCACAGCTGGCATCACGTGGCGCCAGGGTGACCTCGATTGATCGTTCCGTCGAACGGCTGGAAACATTGCAACAGAATTTAAAACGGCTTCGCCTCAGCTCCGACATAGTTCAAGCGGACATTGAGAACTGGAAACCTGGTGAACTGGCCGACGCTGTCCTTTTGGATGCGCCCTGTTCTGCGACCGGCACCATTAGGCGGCATCCGGATATCCCTCATCTTAAGCAGCCCGAAGACGTTCGACGAATGGCAAAGATACAGTCTCGCCTCGTCGCAACGGCGGCACGGATGGTTCGGCCGGGCGGGCATTTGATTTACGCTGTATGTTCAATACAGCCTGAAGAAGGTGCACGAGTCGTCAATAAGTTTCTGCTGGCGAACACCGAATTCTCAAGAGACCCACTTCAGGAAGACGATCATGCCATCCCTTTGGACTTTCGAACGAAGAATGGCGATATCCAAACGCTGCCATGCCATTGGCCGGAGCTGGGTGGTCTTGACGGCTTTTTCGCCACCCGCCTTGTCCGACATGCAGCTACATAGTTCGTAACTTAAAACTCTTCTTGCACGAATCATTGTCAAGGAATAGGAAATTCGAAATGTCCGGAAATGTTCTCATCGCGCCATCGATTCTTTCGGCGGACTTCGCCCGGTTGGGTGAAGAAGTTCGAGCAATAGACGCGGCCGGTGCGGACTATATTCATATTGACGTTATGGACGGCCATTTCGTGCCAAATTTGACTATTGGCCCAGGCGTCGTAAAAGCGCTCCGTTCTCACTCACAAAAGGTTTTCGACGTTCATTTGATGATATCGCCGGTCGATCCCTATATCGACGCATTCGTAGATGCCGGCGCAGACATCATTACCGTTCATGCGGAAGCCGGTCCGCATATACATCGAACTATCCAGTCCATCAAAGCGCTGGGAAGACGCGCCGGCCTGTCCTTAAACCCAGGCACGCCAACCAGCGCCATCGACGAAGTGATGGACGAAATCGACCTAATTCTCGTTATGACGGTGAATCCCGGATTTGGCGGACAAAAGTTCATCAGCAGCCAGATCAAGAAAATCATGGAAATTCGTCAACGCATCGACGATAGCGGCCGCCTAATCGATCTTCAGGTCGATGGAGGGATTGATCAGACCACAGCAAAAATGGTTGTAGACGCTGGCGCTAACGTCCTGGTCGCTGGCACCGCGTCATTTAAGGGCGGACCCGGCTCTTACGCGGACAATATAGATCGCCTCCGGGTTTCTCCCTAGGTACTGGCTACCATGCCGGTTGCTCTTCCAAAGCGCTCGCGAACAAACCAGATCGTCCTTGCGACACTGGAATCGGTCTTCAAATCGAGTGGATACAATCTGACCCTCTGGGCCCGGCCACCGAAAGCCCTGACATACGCTCCGGAGCCCATCTGGAAGGGCGAACCCCGTATCGGCAACGATATAATTCTTGGGAAATTCCATTTATCGGACGGATCCATCCTAACTTCCGTTGATCCTTGGTCCAACGATCTCGACGATCGCAACGCACGCGCCGAATTGCATACATTTACCTGGCTTCGGGATTTAGCCGAAGCGGAAGACATGGCGATTGCGCGGGAAAGGCTGCAAACACTAGTCCGCGACTGGATTACCCAGAATAACAACTGGTCACCTCTAGCATGGCGCTCGGATATCCTGGCGGAACGTGTATCCCTATGGCTTGAGTACTATGATCGATTGTTTGCCGCGAGCGGAAAATCGTTCCGAATTCTCGTCGTCCGGCACCTAAAAAAGCAACTCAAACACCTTCATCGCGTTACTGAGTTCGAATCCGATCACGTAGCCCGGTTTGCTGCGCTAAAGGGATTGATTTGTGGAGCGATGTGCCTCCCAACACGAAGCAAGCGCCGATCTTTTCTGATAAAAAAACTTGAGTGTGAGATCGACCGTCAGATATTGGGAGACGGTGGCCACAAGAGCAGGTGCCCATCTACGCATCATTTTGTTTTGCGCCGGTTAATCGAAATTCGTTCGATTTTGGTGGGTTGTAGTTATCCGGTTCCGATAAAACTCGAAAATGCGATTGGCAGCATGGCCCCGGCACTTCGCTTCTTCCGCCATCAAGACGGCGGCCTGAGCCTTTTCAATGGCAGCCAATCCGAAACCGCTGAAGTCGTAGACCGCACCTTGATAAAGGCGAACAGCCGGGGTCAACCATCCGCCAGTCTGCCAATCGCCGGGTTCGAGCGTTTTCTTTCCGGCCGCATTCTCGCGCTTATGGATACTGGAGGTCCGCCCCCAGTCGGTTTTGACGACCCAGCACACGCAGGCACCCTTAGCGTCGAAATTAGTATTGGCCGAGAACGATTGGTTACTAACTGCGGCGCGATCTCAGACGGGACTGAAGAATGGAGGGCTGTGCAGCGCACCACTGCGGCCCATTCGACACTCTCGCTGGAGAATAGAAATTCGATCGAACTCTTGAGTTCAGGAGGCATCGGCAAAAGACGGCCTGATGTCAATATTTCACGTGACGAAGACGACGAGAGTTTTATCTGCACCGCAGCTCACAATGGCTATACAGGAATCCTTGGCACGACCCATTCCAGAGTTATCAAGTTGTCCAAACACAGAGAGGAACTCGACGGCATTGATCAATTGTTTGGCAGAGCCGGGCAGCGATTTGACATCCGGTTTCATTTACACCCGGCGGTTTCCGCATCGATCATGCAAAATGGAAATTCCGCAATTCTGAAACTACCGAAGGGCGGAGGCTGGCAATTCGACTCCGTCGGAGCCGACCTCTCGCTCGAAGATAGTATCTTCCTTGATGGCGGAACATCGCGCCGCAGCAAACAGCTTGTGGTTTCGGGCGAGACCGTGGCCACGGAGACCGCAGTTTCCTGGTCGATTCGAGCGCTTGGTGAACGTTAGCACGCGAACTTTTCGATGCCTGGTTAGCTAGAGACTCCAGTACCTAAACCGCTGGCGCGCTCCGGATTCTCTCCACATACCTTTCAGGTCAGCGATCAGCCCTCCCGCCTTTAGTATCGAAGTGAAATCGAAAGCCCTGTAGTTATTGTGGGCGACACATCCGATAACGCAATCGAAGTCTGAGGGGATTTCCGACAAGAGCGTGATCCCGTATAGCTCATCGGCTTCTTCCGCATCCGCAAGCGGATCGTGAACCTGTACTTCGTGACCCTTTGCCGAAAGATGACGAACCACGTCTGCAACCTTTGAATTACGCAGATCCGGCACATCCTCTTTGAATGTAAGCCCGAGCACGAGGACGTGCGATGCAGCATCAAGTTGATCGTCGATCCGCACCGCTACATATTCCGACATAGAATCGTTGATTGATCGGCCGGCAAGAACGACAGCAGGGTCAAACCCGGCCTTGTTTGCCGCAAACGCCAAGTAATACGGGTCGACCCCGATGCAATGTCCACCAACCAGTCCCGGCGTAAAAGGCAGGAAGTTCCATTTCGTATTGGCCGCTTCCAAGACGTCATACGTCGAAATTTCGAGCCTCTGAAAAATCTTCGTCATTTCGTTTATGAAAGCGATATTTATGTCGCGTTGCGCGTTTTCGATGACCTTGGCGGCCTCCGCCGTTTTAATGTCCTTGGCGATGAAAACCTTTCCGCCATTCATACTTCCATATATTTCGGCGAGCTT
>CAXGSZ010000271.1:0-4471 GCA_964012455.1 uncultured Alphaproteobacteria bacterium | reverse complement strand
GGCAACTCGCCAAACCGGAAGGCCGACCCGTCTGGCATCAATGCATCGATTGCACGCACGTTATCGCGCATCGTGCCGTAGCGAATGGAGCGCGCGCCGCAACTGTTGTTGCCCGCCATCCCGCCGATGGTTGCACGGCTAGATGTTGAGACGTCGACCGTAAACATATAACCACGGGGGTTGAGGAAATTGTTCAGTTGATCGAGTGCAATCCCCGGTTCGGCCGAGGCCGTACCAGCGTCCGCATCGAAGTCGGTGACCCGATTGAGATGTTTGCTGACGTCGACGACGAGGGCTTCCCCGATGGTTTGGCCGCATTGTGATGTGCCGCCGCCGCGCGGTAGCACAGGAATGCCTTCCTCAGCGGCAATCTCCATCACGGTTCGGACATCCTGCTCCGTCTTGGCGACCACAACGCCTAACGGTTCGATCTGGTAGTGGGATGCATCTGTGGAGTAGCGCCCCCTGCTGAAGGCATCGAATAGCACTTCGCCCTCGATTTCGCGCCGCAACCGGGCGGCCAGCGTGCTGTCGCCCTTGGTGAAGCCGGTGTTGACGATGGGAATGCGATGCGCGCCCATTCGGCATCCTTTCAGCAGATTAAATTTGTATACAAAATAGAATACGAGATTTTATCTCGCTGGGCAAATTCAATTAATGGTTTATAAAATATAAATAAATTGATTTATTGCGAAAATCTTATTTGTATGCATAATTTCTGACGTAGGCAATTCCTATCGCCGGAGGCGATCAATGGCTAGTACAAGCGGGCGACACTTTTTGCAGATTCCGGGGCCGACCAATGTCCCAGACCGGGTGCTGCGTGCGATTGACAATCCGACGATGGATCATCGTGGCCCGGCATTCGGTGAGATGTCGCGTAGTCTTCTGGCAGACATCAAGAAAGTCTTTAAGACGGATAACCATGTGATCATCTATCCCGCATCCGGCACGGGTGCGTGGGAAGCGGCGTTGGTAAATACATTGTCTCCCGGTGACCGGGTGCTGATGTATGAAACCGGCCAGTTCGCGACCCTCTGGCTAAATCTCGCGGGACGCCTGAAGCTGGAGGCTGAGTTCGTGCCCGGTGACTGGCGGCATGGTGTGGACCCTTCAGCGGTTGAAGAGCGGCTGGTCGCGGATAAGGCGCACGAGATCAAGGCCGTCTGCATGGTCCATAACGAGACTTCAACCGGTGTCGCCTCCCGTGTGGCAGAGGTGCGAGCGGCGATCGATCGGGCGAAGCATCCTGCGCTGTTCATGGTCGATACGATTTCGTCGCTAGGTTCGATTGACTACCGGCATGATGAGTGGAAGGTCGATGTAACGGTGGCTGGTTCCCAGAAGGGTTTGATGCTGCCACCGGGTCTCAGCTTCAATGCGATCAGTGACAAGGCGTTGGAGGCATCCAAATTGTCGGAACTGACCAAGTCGTTCTGGGCCTGGGACGAAATGATCGCGACCAATGCGACTGGATACTTCCCGTATACTCCGGCGACCAATCTGCTCTACGGGTTGCGAGAGGCGATCGATATGCTGCTCGAGGAAGGTCTCGACAATGTATTCGCGCGTCACGAAAGGTTTGCCGAGGCCACGCGCCGGGCCGTTCAGGCCTGGGGGCTCGAAGTGCTGTGCTTAGTGCCGAAGGAGTATTCCAGCTCGCTGACGGCCGTGCTGATGCCGGAGGGACATAGCGCGGATGCCTTTCGGCAAGCCGTTTTGGACAATTTTAATATGTCGCTCGGCAATGGCCTCAACAAGGTTGCGGATAAAGTGTTTCGGATTGGACATCTCGGTGATTTCAATGAATTGATGCTGATGGGGACGCTTGCGGGTGTCGAGATGGGGCTCGGGATCGCCGGCGTGCCTCACCAAAAGGGCGGGGTGGATGCGGCGATGCGTTATCTCGAGAGTGGGGCCACAGTTTAGATTCGCTCACCGCCCTGGAGCGGTGAAAAGCGTGTGGGTATCAGAGATATCCTAATCAATTCACCGGTCGGCGTCTTTTCGATCACGGTCAGCATTTGACCTCGGTCCGGCAGGCCGACGGATCGCGATAAGACCCGTTTGTTCGATAACAGCGTATTGGTAACCCTCAATTTCGCCGCTCGTCACAGTCCTCTCTCTTTCCATTTCGTTGCTTATTCTTTACATCGTTCGGCAAGCAACCGGCAAATGGGCCATCCCGGCACGTGCGCCGCGATTCAACAAAGTGATCGGGAGATGGATTCATGCGAATTCTTGCCTTCGAAAAGTCTGGAACACCCGCTCTGGGTGTGCGGCGCGGCGAGGAAGTTGTCGACCTTGCGGCAGCGGCTCCGGACCTGCCGGGTGATCTACCTGGGCTGCTTGCGGGCGGCGCCGATGCGATGGATCGGGCCAAATCCGCGGCCGAAAGGGCGATGGGTGATGCTGTCATGTCCGGCGAGGGCTTAGTCTATCATCCCACCGTCTGGAATCCGGGCAAAATCATTTGCGTTGGCCTCAATTATGCGGCCCATGCTGCCGAAGCCCAGAGCGATACGAGTACTGTACAGGAATATCCCTCTCTGTTCTTGCGCGTAGCGACCACTCTTGTCGGTCACGAACAGCCGCTCGTGGTACCGAAAGCTTCGAGTGATTTCGATTATGAGGCAGAGATGGTGGCTGTCGTCGGGAAGGCGGGTCATTGTATCTCGAAGGCCGACGCGCTGGACTATATTGCGGGTTACTCGATTTTCAACGAAGGCTCGGTCCGGGATTACCAATTCAAGTCATCACAATGGACCAGCGGTAAGAATTTCGATGCCTCTGGCGGTTTCGGCCCTGATTTTGTGACCGCGGACGAAGTGCCGCCAGGTGGCAAGGGCCTGCGTATCCAGACACGTCTCAATGGCGAGGCCATGCAGGACGCAAATACCGAGACTATGATCTTCGACGTGGCCACGCTTATTGAGATCATCACAGAGGTGATGACCTTGCTTCCGGGCGACGTCATTGTCACCGGAACGCCGGAAGGCGTTGGGTTTGCCCGTACGCCGTCAGTCTGGATGACGCCGGGCGATACGTGCGAGATCGATCTCGAAGGTGTCGGTGTTCTGCGCAATTCGATTGTCGCTGCACCATAAAAAGAACTGTAGATCAATATGTAAGGAGGGGCGCGGTTTGGTTTCGCGCCTTTTCTCGTGGCCCCGTCACCCCGAATTCCAGCGTAATTTCGCTGGGTCTATCCCGATTGATCCAGAGATATTTTCTGCAGCGAGAAGCGGGCCCCTTTGAACGATCCTCCGAAATACTCGGTCATTCAGCGCGATTTGTGCGCTCCGCCTTTGAAGGTGTCAATCTATCAAGCCCGCTTCCCGCGCGAGTGGTAGATATTCCACACGGCGCGAGGTCATAAATGCGGGAATATCCTTATACCCAACAGAGAGCGGTACGTATCCCAGCGCTGCTTTCTTAGCGAGGTATGCGGGGTCTCGACCAATCTTGGCGAAAATCTCGGATATTTTAATTTGGATGTCTTCCGGCGTCGTATTTGGTAACGCAATACCGCGATATGCGCCGCCAACAAAATCGTATCCGAGTTCGCGGAATGTCGGGACATTGGGAAACTTGGCGTGGCGCTTGTCCATTGCGACGGCAAGCATCCGGAGTTTACGGCTATATTTCACACCCGTTGTCGTATAGACCCAACCCGCATCAACCCTTTCGTCGATGAGGGCGGCGACCGCCGCGGCGGTCCCCTTGAAGCCGTTATATGCTGACTTTGCCCTGAGCCGCTCGTCGAACCAGACCTGTGCCAGGTGATTGGCCGTACCCCTGCCAGAGCCGGAGAACGAGACCTTGCCGGGCTTGGCATTCATGGTCTCTATCAGATCCGCAAGCGTCTTGTACTGACTTTCCTCGCGCACGAGGATCGCGTGTGGCGTGTAGTGAAATATGTGTACGACGGCCAGGTCTTCAGTTCGATAGTTCGCTCCGCGCAGAGGCTGCAACAGGATATGCGGGAAATTTACGCCGACGATCGTATGGCCATCGTCCATCATATCGTTGAGCTGGCTCCACGCGACAGCACCGCCGCCGCCGGGCCTATACTTTATAACCAGATCCCGTTTCGTCAGTTTCTGGAAGACGGGCTGCTGCAGCCGCGCGGTCACTCCGGATTCGCCACCCGCACCGAAGGGAATAACGTACTCGACCGGTTTTTCAGGATACTCCGCATTCAGTGACGCCGCCCATAAGAGACAGAGCGCTAGGATAGCGGTCCTTAAGCCGATAAACGATGTCCGCCCTATCGTCATCGCTTTCTGTGTAGCAGGCCGGTAAATATTTCCACTGGCCTCTTATCGGTCATGCGCTTTGGTAAAGCTTAGTCATCACGAATTCACGGTGCCCCAATGCCTCGGCACAAGTCATACGGCCGTTGCAGGTACGCATCGTGATATCGATGAGCTGATCGCCCGCTTCGTCGTAGTTCATTTCCCGGCGCAGA